>CAZPZA010000143.1:0-2520 GCA_964590985.1 uncultured Gammaproteobacteria bacterium | reverse complement strand
GATGCAATACCAAAAGAAAGGAGAACAACCGTTCTCTATCTAGGCAACCAGGACAGATTATTGCGTCAACATTTTCTATGTGCTAGGATCGATACCCATAATGGAAAGAGAAGGAATAGAAATCGGAATTTCTCCCAGGAGAAAAACCCTGGAACTTGAATTGATGCCAGGAATTAGGCTATTGTCGGGAGAAGAATTAATTTCTGGAGTAAAAAAATTTGTTAGTGGCGAGACGATTGCTAATGTCATTAATTTTTCTTCTCGTTTTAAAGACCCGATTGGGTATAAGCGGAGAATAAAAAAAGACTTTCTTCCAATAATGGCCACACTAAGTAAAGATCCGGTAGAAAAAAGCGAAAGAGCGTATTCGATTTTAGCCGACGACATGCACAGTTTATCTTTAGATAAATCATTGCTTGGTGACCAAACGCCTATAGAGTGGGGAATAAAGTTGGGCTTTGGAATTAGTCTTCGACCGGTAATCGCTTTACATTCAAAAATTGATGGAGATACAAAATATCGGGAAGCCAATAGATATTATAAAGCTGTTGAAGCGCAAGTTAACAAATTGAAAGAGAAATTAGCAGGTTTTGAGATGAAGGATTTGTCTTGGTATGTCCGTTTGGTTGACGCAATGACGTGGACAGATCTACTGGATTCGTTCGGCAATCCTTTTCGAGGAACAGATAAAAATCATATCCATATGTATAAAGATAGAGTGATTGATGGACATTTAATCGCCATAGAAGAAGAGGAGGATGTTTTAAAAACAGGTTTAGTTAAAGAAATTCAAGACGGGTGGAGAAGATTAATGCATGGATGGGAAGAAACTCAGATACAAGAGATACTATATCTGTTACCAAGAATCATTTCAGGATATCTGGAATGGCATTTGATAGTTACATTGGATAGAGCTCTTGTTGATTTTTCTAAAAAAAAATTGAATTCTAGGGAAAGGGTAAATTTATCTCTGGACTCAAAGGGAATAGCCTTGCTTCTAAAGTGGAAGTGGCCAGAATTTTTTGATCGGCAGCAACACAGCATCGATTTATCATACTTTAGAGATCTCGAATTAGAGTCAAACCTTGAGCTTCCAAGCTTTTCTGTTCCAAGAAAATATCTGCCAACGGTTGCTATCTCGTTGATAGGAGAACTTGCGAAAAGAAATGACAAGGCTGGCTTTAAAGAGTTGGCAGCAGAGATTGAAAGGATGGCTGTTTCTGAAAAAGATATTGTTGCCCCCTGGTTTGTCTCGCTAACTGCCATTAAAGCAAGCAATCCTAAATTTGGGGATCTTATAGACGAGGCTGTTGGTCAATCAGATGGTCTGCCCCAGAGAGCAAAAGACATTTTTTTGAACAAACAATCTGAAAGGATTTGGATAACACCTGATGGTAGGCTTCGTTTTACCGATCAAGAAACAAAACTAGAGAATGCATTTTCTATTTACCTTTCTTATAAAGGCAAAGAGAAAGAAGAACTTTTTGAAAAAGATCAATTAGCAGAGACAAAGGTGGAGAAAGTGCAAGAAGAGAAGAACAAGATTCAAGCACAGAAAATATTGAGTATGCCCTTTTTAAAAGAGGTGGCTTTGGTAGAAAACAATGAGATTGGTAACCTAATATTGAGAATATTTGAGAAAAATAAGGCTCCCAACGAAAATAATTTGCTAGACGAGTACACAAAGTTAGTTAACAAGTGGAACTCTAAAAATTCAAAAGAGTTTCTTTACCTTTGCAATCTTAATCTTTCTGATAGGCATTTTAGAGAAGCAAAAGAAATGGGCATTGAAGCTTTATACCTAAAAGGAGACAAAGCCGTTTTTGTTTTGGGGAAAGAGTTTGTTTTGGCAGATTTTGAAGACAAGACTTTTCAGATAGGGCTTACAGGCGCGCTTGGGAAGAATGGAGAGCTTGTGATCGAAGGAATGGAGAACAGATTTATTGGAAGCAAGGAGCATTTGTTTTTAAATAATCTTGTATTGCACGGGCATGTTCAAACGTTTCTTAATACAACCGGTATTCTAAGTGATTTTGACAAAAATGTAATCCAGGCGCTTAATAGAACAACAGCAGGGTGGAATAGGTCGTCATCACGAGGTTTATTGCCCAAAATTGAGCGAATAACAGATAATCCTTATATTGTAGTAAGAATAGAAGGATACAAAGAACCAGTTCTTGTGGGAGAAAAGTGATAGTAGCCTTTCCTGTACCAGACGGTACGAGACATTGGCGAAGGGGGTTTGGCTTCGGCCGTGCGTCGCAAAGGCTATGCCGGCGGCGCGAGGAATTTGCTTTGATACGTTGCAGCTTGCTGCGGGGAGCTTAATTTAGCCATTCTACCCCTTAGGATTTTATAGTTTAACGAGTTTAGAGAGAGTCTCCGTTGCTGATACTAAATTTTGCAAAAGCATTGCGACGTTGATTGGGCCTACTCCCCCTGGGGTTGGGGTGTAAAAAGAAGCAATGTTTTTGATTTTTTCTTCATCGTAATCTCCTTGCATTTTTCCGCTTCTCCCTT
>CAZPZA010000142.1:0-2520 GCA_964590985.1 uncultured Gammaproteobacteria bacterium | reverse complement strand
TTCCTCTTTACAAAGTTAAATGGTGTTGCATCTTATTAAATGATTTTTTAGAGCCAGATGCTGAAAGGCGCAATTTTGCGTGTGGATTTACGCATGGGAATGAAAACTTAAACAGGCAAAAAACTGCCCAGTTGGAAAAAGCAGGAAGATATTTGGAGAATATGGAATTTTAATTTAAGTATTTATTTATTTTGTAAAATAATTAGATTTTTTTACTTTCAGAAAATTCAAAAGGCAAAGATTTATATAGGAGTTTTGTTATTCAGTAGTAACAAATAAAGGTTTTTATAGATTTTTGATAAAATGACCTACATCAAAGTCATAGGGTTTGATTGGGGAGGAGTCTTAAATGACTACACAAAGCATACCGAGCTAATGGCCCGGCATATAGGAATTTCTATTGAAGATTTTAAAAAGGCTGTATCAAATCATGTACACAGTTTTCATCTAGGGCTTCCTGAAATGGAGTTCTGGAGCAGAGTTTGCTCAGATGCAGGCATTGAGAAACCATCAGCACCCTTTTGGATAAAATCAGCTGAACTTGGAATTAAAATAAATGAAGAATTATTTGAAGTAGTGAGACGCGTTAGAAATAGTGATTATAAAACTGCAATGATTTCTAATGCAGAATTGCCAAACAGGGATTACATCAACGAACATATTAAGGGTACTTCTTATGATTTGTTTGACCATTATATTTTGTCATGTGAGATTGGAGCAGTAAAACCAGATCGCGAGTTCTTCTACCATACTGGTCAATTGTTTGGTATGCCCCCAGAGCAACTAAATCAACTGGTTGTTATTGATGACAACCCACTCAATATTCAAGGGGCAATTAGTGCAGGAGCACAAGCAATACTTCATATCACAAACCAACAGACAACAAAAGAACTTAGCGACCTACTAAAAACAAGTCTTGTTTAGCATTATAATAAAATGGCAGCAGAAACGCCCCAAAGGGAAATTCCATTAGAACAAGGAGTAATGCAAGAATTTACAATAGATCCTAGTACTCCAATTCCAGAAACTGTCAAGAGAGCAACTGGTGAAGGGCAAAGTCTCGAATTTTTTCTAAAAACTTACTATAATGAGGTATTGATTGAGGGCAGGTTTCCATTAATTGATTATGGCGGATTTAAGGGATTAGAGCAAATATCAATTGATTTTAGACATGTTCCGTATGAAATTCCTGATAGATTCAGTTTATTTGCAAAAAAGATTTTGCAAGAAAGAAAAGGCGATGCTTGGGATGGCCCTATTATTAGCACTTGTGATATCTCAATTACTGATGTCTTAACACCAAGACTTGTTATTAGACCTGCATCATATTTCAATTTGATTCAAACCAATCTTGCTCAGGATGTTGATATGTCAAAATATGATGATATTTTTAACTCCGTTACAACGTGGAGATCTCTGGAAGTCAAAGATGGGAAAACAATTCCACTATCAATGTCAAAAATGGTGAACCAGCTTTGCCTAAGCTATATCATTTTGACTGAGGATGAAAAACATATGATTTCTGGAATGCGTAGAAGCAATCTCGCTGTCGAGGGAGGGACAACAGGTTTATTAGGCTCGACGCCACGTTTTTCAGAAGATTACCTTAAAGGAACTGAAAGATTTGGAGATTGTATTGGACATCACATTCAGGGGCAATTAGCGAGAGAACTATGTGTTGAACCAGAGGAATATCTATTAAAGGAAGGGTTTGCAATGCGAGACTTAATGAGGGGTAGTAATCTGTTCATGGTATATATGCTACGAGGAGTTAAACCTGAAGTGCTTGCAGAGCGTTGCAGAGTAAGCAAAGAAGCAAAAAAAGAGCACGCACGCCTTTATGTAGCGCCATTCACGCTGGAAGCGATAGCATCGTTAGAGAAAGGTTCAAGTGGTTATTCAATGAATCTTGGCACTTTAGGTGGATGTTATTATGCGCTAAAAGCAAAGTAATTAAATATATAGCAAGAGTTGAGTTGGAGCAGACATTGCGGTACTTAAGAGAATTACAAAAACCTGTGTAATGCTATTCTTATCCTATCATTCAATTTTATAAAATTCTGCTTGCTCATTCTTCTGCGCTTCCATACTTCAATCTTGATATTGTCCCCTTTATCTCTTGGTATAACGTGAAAATGCACATGCATAATGTGCTGTCCTGCGCTTGCCCCATCATTAATCAGAATATTGCATCCTTGATGTGTTTTTCTTAAAACTTTTGAGATTAGGGCAGCATGATCTGCTAATTCATGCAGTATATTTTTGGGCAAATCCTCTATGTATGTAAAGTGCTTTTTAGGGATGACTAGCAAATGCCCATCTTCTGTTGCAGGGATGTCAATTGCCATGAAAGAAAGGGTATTTTTAGTCTCATTAAGTGGCTTGAAAGGCTGTCTGCCAAGATGGTTTTTTCTTTTTCCAGTTACAAAATCACAAAATAGGCAATTCATATGTAAAATAATCAGCAATAAATTATTAAATCTTTAGTTTTTGCGTAGTATCATGGGCAGACTATTAAGC
>CAZPZA010000141.1:0-2547 GCA_964590985.1 uncultured Gammaproteobacteria bacterium | reverse complement strand
GTTGAAGCAAACGGCAAAAATATCCTGCAGGAAATGTTGACATATAAATTATGGGGTGGTTTTATATAGCGCTTATCAGTCCCGCCCTTTTTGCTCTTGTCAATATAATAGATTATAAGTAGGAGATCACAGTCTCAATATAAAATTGTCATTTTGGAAGATGTTTCAGACAACATGAAACTAGAAGGTAGCGAGGCTGTTGCATCGCGTCGCAGTCAAACGCGACAGCCACGTTTGACCGCGTCTGACGCGGTTTGACGTGGCGTCAGACGCGGTTGCACCGCGTCAGACGCGGTTTCACCTTTCGAACCCATTTCAAAATTAAGAATATCTTATCAGAAATAAGGATTAGTGCCAAATAGACAAAAGCCTTAAACATGGCAATATTGTATTCTCGTCTTATCCTTAAGCACCGAAAGTTCTTTATCCAGGCATTGGTTCTCTCCACCAGAAATCTTACCTTATATTTCTCCCAATCTAGCTTGAATTTATGACCTCTTTTACGTGTAAAGTCTTGCTTTCTACATTTCATATTTACTCGTATTCCTTTTCTCCTCATTTCTCTTCTAAAAGAGAGGTTCATATACAACATATCTAGGTTAAGAGTCTTTTTAGGCTTTCCAACAGTATTTTCTATATGATGGGATAGAAATTTTTTATCATTGTCACTTCCTTTCCCAAAGTCAACATCTGCTGGTAGTCCATTTTTATCAGCAAATAGTGAAACCTTGGTACCAACTACTTTCTTATGTCCATTCCATCCTGCCATTGATCTAAACTCAAAAGAGGTTACTGTTGTAGTGTCAATTGATCCATTGGTAATATCTGTTTTATCAAAAGCAAGGATCTGGTAGATGAGTTTGAGATTTCCTCTCCTTTGCAACTCCTTAAAATACCTAAAGCAACTTGCATATCCGCAACCACAATCGGCAATCTTCCCCCAAGCAACTCCATTGACAAGAACTTGCAGAATTCCATTTAATAGAGCCTCTTTCTTAACTCTTTTTCTTCCTCTTTTCTTTTGTTTTGGAGAGGGCAAGAGGTTTAATAGTCTATTAAAATGATTTTTTCGTAACAATTTGGTAATATCGTACATGGGCAGTCACCTCCTTCTGGGTACTGCCCATTTTACTTGATTTACCAACTAATTCTCAAACCTTAATGAATTTTGAAATGAGTTCATTGCCTACATTGTGTTTGGAGAGACGCTAAATAGTATTCAAATCTTTGGAGCAGCAATAGTTCTTGCTACATCATTTTTGATAACACGAGAGCATTTACGACAATAACTTCTTTCGTCTTAAGTACGATAAAAATTGCTCGGGTTTTAGGATTTTTGTATTTTTCCATCTTTTGTTGGGTAACTCCAAAAGATCCTTATCTCTAGTAATAAGATAGGTGGCTTTGGACGTTTCTGCCAACTCTAACAGATAGTTATCTTCTGGGTCTCTGCAAACGGTAACCTTTACATTTGGTGTAATTGAAATCCCTCTTTTTTCAATAAAAAACATAATCTCTTCTTGCACCTGTTGGTCCACCTCAAACTCATGTAATTTCCTTAATACTTCTCTCCTAAGAGCAGGAGCTACATATAGTTTAAGTTTGTTATCAAGCACAAGATCAAATACTATTTTCATCATTCCGTGAAAGATGAAGGCTGATAAAAACTGGTTAGCATCTATTATAATGTTAAGCACTAGTTATGTTTGTGGGTACCTAGAAAAAGGTCGTAAAATTGTTGTTCGGTAACTTTTTTTGGATCTAAACCTTTTTGTTTCATAAGCCTAATACCAATTTTTTTACCTTCTTTCATAAGATGTCTATATGCTTTTCGCAATTTCTGTTCGTTTTCAATAGGCTCTATCTCCTTATCGTATTTTTCGGATAGTGCGAGTTTAATAATCTCCGCTTCGGATAACAGACGATATTTATTTTTTAAATAAGACAAAACTTTTTCTAACTCGGTTGTTTTGGTAAGGCGTATTTGTTGCATATAGTACACATTTTAGGGTAGAAAATGTCATTTGTCAAGGTGGTGTATAATATGTAAGGAAGAAAATATGATCACAGCAACTTTAGGCGGGCTTATAAAAGATTTTAGAATCAAAAAAAGACTGTCTCAATTCGATGTCTCCTTGCGCATTGGTTGGAAAGACACAAGCAGGCTTTCAAAAATAGAACTTTGATCTGATCTTCTACACGCCTGCAGATAGAGAGACGGATGAGCACTGTTTAAGGATAAATAAAAAAATCTGATACAATTTGTTTGTGAGATCAAAAAAGCTTTATTGCTATGTTGATGAAACAGGACAAGATACAAAAGGAAAACTTTTCTTGGTAGCAATTGTTCTGGAACAACAAGGACAATTAATACGTATTCAGAATAAGTTAGATAAGATTGAGAAATTAACAAAAAGAAAATTATTAAATGGACTAAAACCCCTTTTACAATAAGAGCAAAGTATCTTTCAGAACTAGCCGCGTTGAAAGAGCTTAAGGGAACAATATTTTATTCTATCTATCACGAAACAAAAGAATATATTACGC
>CAZPZA010000140.1:0-2559 GCA_964590985.1 uncultured Gammaproteobacteria bacterium | reverse complement strand
TCAAGGCATCGCCTCTTTGCGAGAAGTTCGGCGATATCGCCTGAAAAGCAAAGCCTAATATTATAGATGTAATTATGATCGTAATTACGGGCGTAATTACGCGTGAAATTTTATTTTTTTCCGCTTCCATATATATTCATAAATATAATAGAGACCCGCGGCTCCAAACATAGAAAGATACGGCATTATGGGCACCCTGAATCTCGGCGCCGATTCGGAAAAAGCCAAGAAATACAAAATAACTATACACAGAGACAAATAAACAAGCCGCCGGCCCTTTGGCTCGCCAAATACTTTCCAGACTCCAACAATAACACACGCGTATAGAAATAAAAGATATGCGAGCATCACGATAAAAATAGAAAATTGCCATGTGTATCCGTATGCCCATTTATTTATATATTCATTTGGAGAAAGTTTCAGCAGGTCGGTTATAATATAGGTCGTGGGCTGATTAGCCACGCCAATAAACCTAAATATATCCGTCTCGTACGGCACAAACATCATCTCTACAAGGCCGTATATATGATCTTCTATGAATAACAAAGGGTATTGTTTGATTATTGACATGGCTTTGTTTCCCATAAAGTCGCTTTTTTTTGTCTCCGACCAATCTTCCATATTGGGGAGGGAGTCAACTAATTTATTACGCGCGTCGTCGTATGCGATTCCATCTCTACGCATAATAATTTCAGTGGCCTTGTAATCAAAGAGAATGATGTTTCTAACATGGGCGAGTGTAGAGCTGCCCGAAACAATATAATTGCGAGCTTTCCATCCTCCGACAAATAATATCAGCGGAGCCGCGATTAAAAGTCCGATAACAATTGTTCTTTTAAGCTCAAAATGTTTTACCGCGGCAACGTAAATAAAAAACCCAACTCCCAAAAGCGCTATGAGGTAATACGCAATAGGGCGAACAAGTATGGCAAGGGCAAGAGCAAGTCCCATAGCAAAAGCCCAACGCATTTTATTTTTATAGTTTTGAATAAGCTGAACGCCGGAGAAAACGGCAATTAGGAGGAGAAAAGTAAAAAGAGTTTCGGTCATTATAAAAAACGGACTTGAAAAAGATCCCGGGTCAAGGGCGAGGAACACTCCCGCGATTAATCCGACAGAATGTCCCCATAGTTTTCGCGCAAGCATATAGGTTAGCACTATTGTCGCTATCCCCAGGAGAATTTGAATTAAAATTACCGGAGGTTGACTTAATCCGAATATAGAATATATTTTTGCGAGGAAGAAAGGGTAGCCGGGCGTAGCGTGGATTTCTGGAATATCAGGAGTACTAATACTTTTTGAGAAATTGCCAAATTCAAGGATCGCTTTGGCTGGTTCTATGAAAACGGTTGAGTCGGGAGTAATTACATGGGAAGGGTCGTGCGAGTAAAAGAACAAAAAGAAAGCAATCTGAAAAGCAAGAAAGGCGAGGAATATGATTGTAAAGAGTTTATGCATCGATTTATTTTAACGAAGTCTCCAAGGGCGGGTCTGACTACAGATAATTTCATTACTTTACATTATAAGTATTTTGTTGGTTTGTAAAGTGTTATATTATAGTGTTATGCCTCATACAAGCAAAATTAGGATTTTAATTCCCGTTTTTATCACTATAGTGATTTTGGCTGTTTTATTTTTAAGAGTAGATTCGCAAAGGATTGGGGAAACCCTTAATCAAAGCAATAAAATTTTGCTGGTTTTATCACCCTTTATTATGGTTGCTGCTAATACAATGGCTGCCCTGAGGTGGAAAGCGACCCTCTTGCTCCTAGATTACAAGGGAGATTTTAAAAGTATTTTACGTCTTTATTTCGCAAATATTCCTGTTGCAAAAATTATTCCCTCTTCTGGAGGAGAATTTGCCAGGGCCTATTATCTAAAAGATAAAGTGCCTCTTGCAAAACACGCTGGCCTAATTTTTATGGGGATTGTGCTCGATATGGCAGCGGTTGCGATGCTGGCCGCATTGGCGGGTGTAATAGTAGGAGAGATAACATCAATTTTGTTTGGCACATTTTCTTTATTGTTTGTAGTTGGATTTTTATATTTTGCTAAAAAATTTAAAATAGGACGAGTAAAGGCCTGGCAAATAAAAATAGAAAATTTTTTTTACATATTTAAAAAATTTTTGAGCAGGCCAAAATTATTATTCTTAATAATTCTCTACACTTTTTTTATCTGGTTTTTTGTAATGATTTTTATAAAAACAGTATTTCTTGCTTTTGGTTTCAACATGCCGTTTTTGCAAATTATAGCAATTCACTCCGTGGTAACTGTAATTAGCTTATTGCCAGTTAGTATTTGGGGGATTGGCACGCGCGAAACAGTAATGCTGTATCTTTATTCCGGCCTTGCTCCTTCCCCCGTAATTTTATCAGTTGGATTGACACAATCGGTAGTTGGTACTATAATATTACCACTAATATTTATTCCTCTTACCTATAAGACTATAAAGGGGATTATGAAATCTAAATAATATGCACGCATCAATAATAATTCCCGCCTATAACGAAGAAAACGCGGTTAGCGGCGTGATAAAAAGTATAGCCAATTTAAATA
>CAZPZA010000139.1:0-2588 GCA_964590985.1 uncultured Gammaproteobacteria bacterium | reverse complement strand
CATTCGCGACATCTTGTCCTCTTATATCTTTTTCTGTATGTCCAACCCTAATCTCGTGAATCGCCATAAATTGATTATCCGTGTGGGTAAAGTAATCTCGCCGTTCGTTTGGCTAAAAATAAAACGTGTTCCTCTCCAGGCCTTATTAACGTTTCTTTTCTTGCTAGTTCTTTAACAGTTCCTCTTGCTACATCTTTTAGCAGCTCTATTTGAGTTTTATGTTCAACCGGTAAAACTCTTTGTTGTAAATCATCAACTGTATCATCTGGTAGAATATCAACTCTTGTTGATTTAACAACTGCTCCTTGATCATATTTTTTATCGACTCTTTGAGCAATTGCCTCAGTCCAAAAATCTCGTTTTGTTTCCCTAACAAAAAGCAATCTCGTTGTATGTACTCTTCTTCCGTACATTCCTATTCCGCCAAATTCAGGCACTGGTCCTGGGTGCTGATTAAACATAGTGTCTTGAAATTCATCTATAACATGTTCTGGAGTTAGTGGTAACCATCCGTTTTGAGTAACTACTGTTACGCCACGTTGCCGGAGCTCTTTTAATATTGCCGAACCAAAACCTTCTTGATCTATTTTTTTATCTGCACCTCTAAATTTATTTGGATCAATTACAATAATATCTTTTTCAGGAATTCCTAATCGTCTTGCTTTTTCAATTCCACCAGCATCGGGTTTACTGGCTATAACACAAGCAACATCCATTGGGATTTCTCCCGACTGACAGGCTTTTATTATCTGTTCCATTGTCGTCCCGCCGCCGGAAATTAGTGAAGCCAGCCGTTCTTTCATTGATTGACAATAGACATAATTGCTTCTTTTACTTGCGTTGCATAGTTAAAAGCGTCTTCTATTTCAGCTTTTGAGTATTGCGGTATATCAGGCGGATAACGTACTTCGATATAAAATCCAGTCAAAATTTCACATGCATCAAGGAGTTCTTTCAGTTTTGGTGCAATTTTTACACATCTATCAAGCAGTTTTGTTAAATCATGGGTTCTTGGGGGTTCAACATTATTGAGAATAAGGAAACCTTTTAAAAACTTTTCCGCAACCTGTTGCGAAAGAAATGCAATTTGGGGGAATATCTTATCTTCTTTTAAACCTATTTCCGCATATTGATAATCACTTGTAGCAGCATCAAACCATTCTTGCGCTAAGACATTTTGTCTATTAGCCATAAAGTGTCTTTCCTTCTGCTAGTATTCTTTTTATGAAATAGTCCCCAAGTCCAATTCGTTTCTCTATTTCCACTGGCGTATATACAATAGGATCTAAGGAATACGTACGAGGAACGCTTCGAAGAGACTCAAATATTTCCTTTACTCTATACGCTTTTTTTTTCTCACTCTGCTTAATAACTAAAAGGTCAATATCTGAATCCACGCCATAATCTCCGCGGGCTGCAGAGCCAAAGAGAATAATTTTTTCTGGTTTATATTTCTTGGCTATTGTTTTTGCCAACACATTCGCTTCTGTAATTATATTTTTCATATGATTATTGTAATATAAAATCACCTAAATTACAACGTAGAAACTTAATATCTCTTTAATTTGCGATCGTCTGTTATTAGTCTGCATTTTTCAACTTGCGCTTGGGCAATAAGCATCTTATCAAACGGGTCTTTATGACGCATTAGTAGTTGGTGTAGATTTGATATGTGGGTATCAAGGAGATATTTCATTAAAAACTTTTATTCTCCGTAAAACATCTTATTTGATGAATGTTGATGATTTGCATAATATTGATTAGCTAACTTAGCTAAGTTTAACATGTGAAACATTTTAATGTCAGGATGCGTTTGCCGATATCGATTTCATTGTCTTCACCGCCTGGAATTAATCTGTCAAGCCGTTCTCTCATAAGTTCAATCTGTTACTCTGGATGATTTCATCCAAAGAGCCTTTTTTGTACTTCCGTATATTTTTGAGATGTTTTATAAACTATCTCATAAGGGAGAATAGGAGCAGGAGGTTTTTTATCCCATCCGATCGATGTCACATGATCCCTAACATATTGCTTATCAAGACTATCTTGAGATTTCCCCGGTGTATAAGTTGTTGCGTCCCAAAATCTAGAGGAGTCGGGGGTTAAAACCTCATCGCCCAGAACCAATTGACCTTTCTCATCAAGCCCAAATTCAAATTTTGTGTCAGCGATTATGATTCCATGAGAGACCGCGTAATCAGCGGCAACCGAATACAACTCTAACGTCTTTTTTTTTAGTTCTTCCGCGAGAGTATTAGCATCTAAATCTGGAAAGTTTTGTTTTACGATCGTGACCATCCTCTCAAAGTCTATATTCTCATCATGTCCTACAGTTGCCTTTGTTGCTGGAGTAAATATTGGCTCTTCCAATCTTTGTGACTCAACAAGTCCTGACGGCAGCTGAATCCCACATACACGTCCAGACTCTCTATATTCTGCCATTGCAGAACCTGTAATATATCCTCTAGCTACACATTCTATTGGAATCATTGTTAACTTCTTAACCAGCATTGTTCGGCTTCTGAGCGCTTCTTTATTAAAGGGCTCTTCAAATTCTTCAACGTTGGCTGTTACAAGATGGTTTGGAA
>CAZPZA010000138.1:0-2602 GCA_964590985.1 uncultured Gammaproteobacteria bacterium | reverse complement strand
TCGGTGAGAAGCTCTTCCTGACTCGCGCGCGCCACATTCACAAGCTTTATCTCTGTCTTTTTTGAAGTGCCCGAAGCCTGACTGCCTTCCACTATATTCTGCCTGCCAGACCTTGCCGCCTGCACCATCTGATCATGCGTCCTCGTATAAGTCCCATTAGACCCATAGGACATATACCGCTTGCAAAACTCCCCAGTAAAATCATAAACCACAGTAGCCGACTGGTAAGAAAGCAGTTTCTTGTATCCGCCGTGCGGCGGAATTAGTTTTGTTTGATTGGTCATATTGGTCATAGAGGTCTTATAAACTTCTTTTCTTCTCTATATTTGTAAAACCCATCGTTGTTCCATTTGTAATACTCAAAAACCTGATACCATTTCTGCCGCTCGCCTCCGTCGAAATAATCTGCTGCATGCGCTATCAGCTCAAACAGTCCATCGTTGTCTAAATCCTCAAGTTCTAAACCTAAACCCCATATACCCTCGTAGGGATCAGAAAAATTGTTGAGAGTTCGCAATTGGCGCAGCGCTCCATCTTGATAAGCGAATATGAAAAACCCGAATTCTTTTCCGCTTTTTACTCTCAAAATCAATTCCTTTACGCCGTCGCTGCTTATGTCCAAAGTTCTTGCTTCTGAAAATAATCCGGCCATATCAATTGTTTCGCCAGAAGGCGTATGAAGCCGCGCAATATAATCAAACTCTTCAGGAGAAACAAAACCAAACTCTATTTTTTCAAATATTCCATCACCATCAAAATCATCCTCTAAATCCGCGAGAATTACCTCTCCTTTCCTCGCCGCCTGGATAAACGACGCAGTGTAATCACTGCTTAAACGCACACTGCGCTCCTGCTTTGAGTAATCAAACGCCTCGCGCTGATGTAGATGGGAAGAAAGCAAACCCAGACCCACGAAAGCAAACGCGACGGCTAACCCAAGCGCCTTCAAAATTTTCTCTCCGCGCTTTTCTTCCAAAACGCATCTGATCAGAATCTGCGCCCCCTCTGATTGATCATCAATAGAAAATTTTTTCCCAAACCGCACCCTCCCTGTGCCGCGGCTCCATGCAGTTATTGCTCGCGCCAGAGCATCTGATGATTTTGCGTATTTATTCAAAAGATAGCGGAAATACTTCAAACCGCCGTCTATGTTTTGCCATGCGTCATATGGGTCGCTTATATTTCCGCCATGCTTTGCGTTAATTTCATCTATCGTATCCCTGCCCAGTTGATAAATGCCTTTATTGTCAGTTCCTGAATGGGCGAAGGGCAGCCATTTTGATTCGCAATGAGCCAAATTCAGCGCAAGTTTTTCGTCCACGCCTAGTTCCTTAGCTTTTAATTTTATCTCTTCGGTGATTTTTACGCGTTCTTGTCCTTCAAATTCAACAAACGCAGAATGAATAAATCCTTCCAGATTGTTGTATAAAACTTTATGCCAAAGATCGGACAAAAGCCCTTCCGGTTTGCTGCCCTCAACACCCCTTTGCTCAACAAAGACACTTGCGCCATTCGTGAGTTCTGCGAGTATCTTGCTTTCTTCATTTGGCTGCTCGCGCAGGTTAACCCATGAGATTTGCGATACATCCGCGTAGATAGCCACTCGCCCCCTTGGCGGGCCCACTTCCTCTAAAACAAGCTCTATGCCTTCAGCAGCCGGCATCCTGTCTGCCCATAGTTCTATGTAATGAAGCCGCCCGGCAGATAAATTTATATCCCTAAAAAATGTTTTTCTCTCTCCTTTTAATGTCTTGCCGCACCAATACCAGTGGGGATGGGATTTCAATTCATTATTCTTTTGGATTTCCCTGTCTATGATAAGTTTTATGTCCGCGTCGTCGCGCTTCCATAAGAAAAAAGCCGCGCCTTGTTGGGCTTTCGCTTTGATATTGAGCGTTTTTACAGACAGGTCTATGAAAACGAGATTGAGCCATTGACGCGTATTGCCGTCTTGCGGAGGATTGTTTGCTGAAGGGATATAAGAAATTTCTTTATTGCTCTCTGCCGCAAAGATTGCTATTTTTTCAAGAACGGGTTTTCGGTCAGAAAGGAATAACAGGACATGCTCTCCCGCCTGAAGACGCGCAAAAATTATATTTGTTTTGGAAAGTCCTTTAAGATTATTGCCGTTCCATGCCGCTTCGCCGTCAAACAAACCCCTTCTGCCGTCTAATTTAGGAAAACTTCGGCCATCAATTTTCACAGCCAAATCATCGTCTTTGAAAAAAGAACGAAGCCGAAACAAATTCTGCGGCCAGCTCTTTGCGGAAGCGGTGATTTCAAGAATATAAAGTCCGGATTCTTTAATAAGAAAAGAATAGGAGAAATCTCTTGTTATTTTCCTGTTTATATTTTCCTGTTTAATAACAACCATCAGACCAATTTTAATTTTATAGCGTTGTGCTCGTCGCGCTCTCCTCTACCGGCTCCGCCTGCCCCGTACCAGACACCGTAGAGGTGGCTTGGTTCGGGGTGCTCGTACTGCTCTCCTCTATCACCGGCTCTGCCTGCCCCGTACCAGACACCGTCGAGGTGGCTTGGTTCGGGGTGCTTGTGCCATTGTTATCTTGTGGCATTGTGGAATTGACCTTCACTCCCACGA
>CAZPZA010000137.1:0-2610 GCA_964590985.1 uncultured Gammaproteobacteria bacterium | reverse complement strand
CCGCCCGGAATCGAACCGGGGAGCCCAAAGGGCCCTGGTCTCAAGCCAGGTGCACTACCACTATGCGACGGCGGCTCATTATTATAAAACTATTAGAATTAAATAGATTATAAATTTAATTATTGTTGTTTTAATTTATTTCTTACTTCCCTATATTATTCTCTTATAGCAATCCCTGTATAATACTATCTAATTCTTTTGTCGTTGTAACTTTATCATCGCGATATGCTATATTGCCATTTTTATCAACAATAACAGTAGAATCCAAGGAACGTATTCCATATTGATTAATGAATTCTGGATAAAAACCGAAATACCAATCTGCATTAAAATTTGTTTTAAAATTCTTCAAATCCTGTAAACTTGAATATTCTGGTTGAATATCTAACGAAATTACAATCAAACCATCATTTGCATACTTTTCATAAATAGGTTTAATTTGTTGAACTTGTAGTTTACAACTTGGACACCACGAAGCCATTGCTTGTAGAATAACAACTTTACCTTTAAATTGCGATAATTTTATTGTTTCTCCTTCTGTTGTTTGTAAACTAAAATCTTGTGCTGAACCATAGCTTTTTGTAGTTTCTTTTACAGAATTTCTAGTAAATTTTTGAGCAAAGAAAAAGCCACCAAAAGCTAAAACAATTATGACTCCAATTATCAGATATGATTTTTTGATTTTTATTTCTTGCATGTATCACAAATCCCGATTATTTTTAAAGATGTGAGATATAGTGAAACCAACATAATCAGTATAGCAATTCCTACAATAAACCATTGATATTTAACCAAAAAGAAAACCGTGCCAATTCCTAAAAAACCAAATATAGCAGCCAAGCATGCTGAACAGCTTGCAGTTCCGAAAAGAGCAGCTATAACAGCAGAACCCCCGCTGACTGCTGTATTTCCTGAAGAATAAAGCTTTGCTTGTTTGTAGGAAAAAAATTGCATTACTATAAGTAAAGAAGTTAAGACTGATAGAACAGCAAGAAGAACATAATCCTTAATTGTAAATACTGTTATTTGAAATAAAAAAGAATTTGCAGGTATAAGAAAGACAGGTATAGAGATAAAAACAGCTATAATTATAACAATTAAAGCTATGAAAGATATAAAATAATTTCTTCTGCTTAATACTTGTTTAGTTGCAGTTATGATGCTATTTATTTTCATTTTATCACTCCTTTAAATAAATCATATAAGGAAATAACTACTGAGATTATGCCAAATGAAAACCAGAATAATGAAAACTCATATTGCGGAAGAAAAGGTTCAATTACTAATATCAAGCCGATAATTAATAAAAGATAGGGTGATAACAGTTTCATCATATTAAACCTCTGAATTTAGATGGTAGTTGCATAAAAAACCCAATGACATTAAGATTATGCCAATAATTGCTAAGTTCCTTCCCTTTTTTATATTGCATTTGACAACACAATCTCCACATACATCTTCTCCGTACTTTATTTTTAGTATGGAAATTGTAATTATTGACACAAGATTCACAGATACAAGAGTTATAAAGACGATTTCTTTTGTTGAGATAGCATGTATCAAAACCAATAAGGAAGCTATAGTCCATAAAAGAAAAGTAGTTTTGCTCACACCCATTGCACATTTTCTCTTCATTTACCATTTTTTTATTTTCCTCTTAAAATTCTTAAGTGATTTTATTTGGATTTTATTTAGATGTATTGAAGGCCTCTTATTTTTGATTATTTCTAACGCTTCTCTAACTGATTTTTCTTTGAGTATAAAAAACGCGGCTACAAGTGTTGGGGCTCTTCCATAACCATGTTCGCAATGAATGTAAATCTTGATTTTGTTGTCCACTAATTGCTTAATAAAATTAGCTCCAATTAACAACTGTTTAAATGATGGAGACTTGTGATCTTTTGTAGGAAGCCATAAATAAAAGTCTACGCCAAATGGCTGGTCCAGTCTCTTTTCTTCAAGACTAATGTCTGCTTTAATTTCTTTTTTAATTAATGAATTTTCAAAGTGTAACTTACAACATTGATTTGTACCAATATAAATGTATTCAGTAATCTTGGAATATTCAAAAATTGGTTTTTTCGAATGAATTTTCTCTCTCATATTCTCATTCCACACAGCATGCCATTTCATCTAAATTTTGGTCAAAACTTTGTGCAACTTTTTTAATCATCTCGCTTAATGTTGGAAATACGTGAACAGTATCTCTTATATCGTAGATTGTCATTTTATTTTTGATTGCATAAGTGGCAGTTGTTATAATATCTGCAGCTCTTGGAGCTATGATATGAACACCAATAACAACTTTTGTTTTAGGATCGAGAACCATTCTAATTAAACCTCTTGTATCCTTAATCGCTGCTGCCTTTTCCACATGGTCTAATGTTACAGTTCTGCACAAACAAACATTATATTTTTTCATAAACTCCTCTTCTGTAATACCAACTGCTGCAACTTCTGGAGAAGTAAAAATTGCATGAGGCACTTCATTATAATTTATTTTCTTCTTTGCATCTTCAAACATATTTAGAATAGCAAAATTGCCTTCTTTGGCTGCTGTTGTTTCAAGAGGCATTAATCCCGTTACATCACCAGCAGCGTAAATGTGTT
>CAZPZA010000136.1:0-2621 GCA_964590985.1 uncultured Gammaproteobacteria bacterium | reverse complement strand
TTCTGGATATGGGAATGATGGCACTGTTAATGGAGCCACATGGCAGACTAAAGATCAATGCGGCCTTGGATTAGGAGGATGCTTAAGTTTTGATGGGGTGGATGATTATGTTGAAATCTCAAATTCCGATAGTTTAAATATCGGAGGCAATGTAACACTGTCGCTTTGGCTGTATGCGAACAGTTTTAACAATAATTTAGCCGATATCTATGCACGCTACAATGGCATGAATAGTGGTATAGTGCTTGAAAAGAATGATGGAGCTAATTCAGTTTCATTTTACATAGGCGACGGTATAGATACAATAGGCGCTAGCACATCTACTTTATCAACAAACAGATGGTATCATATTGTTGCAACATATGGCGGTACAAATATCAAAATATATGTGGATAGTGTATTACAAGATACTCAAGCACAAAGCCCACCAGCTACCTATATAGGCATTGCAAGAATTGGATGGCATTCGACAGTGCCTGAAAACAGAAGATTCTGGGACGGGTTAATAGACGAAGTTGCCATTTACGACAAAGCCCTCACCGCCTCCCAAATCCAACACCTCTACGCGCAAGGGTTGATAAGAAGATCAATAGCCTTAAGATACTAAAGAGACTGAAATTCAACCAAAACCATCACAAATTTTTCAATTCATCAATTTGTGAGGGTTTAGGGGGGTTATTATTATGGGGTTTAAACTGGCTGCTTTGCTATTCAGTTGCGGTTTTGCCAGCTCCATGACGTGATAAGGAGAGCAATAGCATACGAATAAAGCGCAAAGATCAAAGTGCAAAAATCAAAGCCAAACTTAAAGTTTAAAGCTAAAAAGTTTTGAACTTTGCGCTTGGTTTTGAGATTTGATTTCTGATCTTTGAGCTTGTAGTAATTTAACCTCACCCCAGCCTCTCCTAAAAGGAGATGGTGGAATTTGACATATTTTGGCAAAAATGCTAGCATCTTTTCTTGTCCATGTATAAAGAGGGGATACCAAAGCTAGCTAAGTTTTGCCAGTTTTTCTGCTACTACGTTAAGAAAAAACTTATCTGGTTCTCTATTTTTTTTGAAAGCAATAAGAATATTTTGGTAAAGTTGTTTACTATAAAAAGAGGCCGATATAATCGGCCATTTTTGCACACTGCAGCTATTGGAGTATTAAGTATTGGAGTAATAGCCTCACCTTTTTTGGCAGACACCTTTCCTATTTTTGCCACAGAGCGTTCTGGCTTGGAAGTTGGCCCTTCAGTTTTAGGGCAATCAATAGTTGTGGGCGAGGATGTTTTCAAAACTAATGTTTCCCAGAAACCGCGAGATAAAGTAATAATATACAATGTCCAAAAAGGAGATACTGTCTCTACAATAGCTGAAAAGTTCTCCTCTTCTGACAATCTTATATCTTCCGATACTATACGCTGGGCAAATGATCTTAAAAACGACAACATTACAGTTGGGGATGAATTAATGATTCTTCCGGTTAGCGGAGTAGAACATAAAGTTGCCAAGGGTGATTCAGTCTATTCGATAGCCAAAAAGTATAATACTGATCCACAGAAAATAGTTGATTTTCCGTTTAACGACTTTGCCAATCCAGAAACCTTTGCACTAGTCGAGGGACAGAAACTGATTGTGCCCGATGGAGTGATGCCCTCTGCCAAGCCATATATTAGACAAAAAGTGTATATTGCCCAAGGGCCTGCTTCTGGATCTTCTGTGCTCACTTGGCCGGTTAGAGGAGGAGTTAGTCAGTTTGCGTCTTGGTATCACATGGCTTTGGATATTACCGCAGATGTTGCAACACTTATTGTTGCAGCACAGGATGGGGTAGTAACAGGTGTTAATATTGGTGGATGGAACAATGGCTATGGCACAAGTGTTTGGGTGAGCGATGGGAATGGCCTAGAATCCCATTATGCTCACTTGGGGTTGGTAAATGTTTCGGTTGGAGAAAAAGTCGAACGAGGAGTAACAGTTATTGGTTCGATTGGCATGACAGGTAGAACTACTGGTCCTCATGTTCATTTCGAAATTAGGAAAAACGGAGTTTTGGTAAACCCCTTGTCGTATCTTCAGTAGACTATAATGGGATTATGTCTTTTGGGCCTATAGGTAAGTGGTATACCACCGTCTTCGCATGACGGAATTGCCAGTTCGATTCTGGCTAGGTCCACCACACTTCGCTCCTTCGGAGCTACGCGTGGCAAGCCACAAAGTAAATAAAGCGAAGTGTGTCCCGCGAAGTTCTGCTTTGCAGAACGAAGTGGGAAACATATGTTTTATGTTTATATTTTGAAGCTTAAGAATGAGCAGTATTACACAGGCTTTTCGGAAGATCTAAGAGCAAGGATAAAGAAGCATAAGAAAAATGCTGTTAAAACTACTGCAAGGATACGCTTAAAAGAGCTTGTGTTTTATGCGGCATTCAAAGAAAAGAAAAAAGCCGTATCATTTGAGCAGTATTTGAAAAGCTCATCTGGTTTTGCTTTTAGGAACAAAAGACTGATCTAGGGCCCGTGGTATACCGGAAACACGTCACTATGGCATAGTGAAGTAAGGGGTTCGATTCCCCTCGGGTCCACAAGTAAAACTGCCTATTGCTATTTTGTCTAGAATGTTTTATACTTATTACA
>CAZPZA010000135.1:0-2639 GCA_964590985.1 uncultured Gammaproteobacteria bacterium | reverse complement strand
ACACCCGACACTGCGTGAATTCTTTATCAATTCGTTTTGTCCAAAAGGGCAAAGATTTACCCCACAAAATTTTAGATTAGCACGGACAGTGAACTTCTGCTTGGTCGCACACTTCACAAATGCTCACCTCCTCGTTGCTCTTATTTCTTAGATAAACTCATTATATCAGAAAATTAACCTTCCAATTGTTTTCTTTACTAATAATTTCTTATAATAATATAGCATGAATAAGTTTTTGATCCATATAATAGTAATCATTGTTATAGGGATCGGCAGCGTATTTATCTTCAATAAGATTGGTTCCAAACCTTCTGTGAAAACTCCTCTTCTTCTTTCACCAACACCAGTTTCAGAAGCGATGACTCAACCAGCACAAAGCCAAACAGTTGGTTACAAAGCGGCATTTGCTATTTATACCAATGGCATTTTTCGAGCATTTACAGCTAGCATGTACCACAATTTATCCGAGGATGTATTTATTCAGGCAGATAATCCTAACATTGTATATGTCAAAAAATCAGGAATTACCTGGGATTATTTTTTCAAGACATTACCATTTAGTGTAACAAAAGATTGTTTAATCACAGGCACAAAAGAAACTTTTTGTACCAATCAAACAAAAACCCTGAAATTTTATCTTAACGGAGAAAGATTTGACAATTTACTTAACAGCGAAATAAAACCAGATGACAAAGCGCTGATTACCTATGGAAGCGAAACAGATGCCAAAATTGCCAAACAACTAGAAAAACTCTCTTCGATTCCATTAGATCAATAAATGTTGTATTACTATTTGACAAACATATACAACAAATGTATACTATAATTATTATGATACGTACGCAAATATATATTCCAGAACATCTACATAAAACCGCAAAAAACATAGCTGAAAAGAAAAATGAGGCTTTGGCCAAACTTTTGCGAAGATTAATTGCTCGTGGCATAGAAGAAGAAAAGAAAAGCACCAAAAGTAAGCCGCTATCTTCTCTGGCCAATTTAAATATTACAGGTGGGCCAAAAAACCTCTCTCGCAACATGGATAAATATTTATATGGCGAGTAAACGATTTACCAATTTAGAAGAAGATTTCTATCCCGACGAAACGAAAGCAGGCGAGCCAACACAGTATCTACCTAATATTTTAGTTGATGCAGATGTGTTGGTTGCTATTGCTAAGAAGGACGATTCAAACCATACAAAGGCCCTGGCAATAAGCAAGGATCTTCAGGAAAAGGGCGCTCAATGGTATGTTTCACCTTTCACAGTTGCTGAGACCGTAACCGTACTTTCTTATAAAGTCTCGCAAAGGGAAGCAAAAGCAGCCTTAAAAGAAATAAGAAAATTAGACAATTTTCTCCCTTTATCTTTAAAAGAGAATGAGATTAATATAGCCGATAAATGGTTTCTAAAACAAGAGAAGAAGGGCACTTCTTACTTTGATTGCTATAATATGGCTCTTTTGGAAAAACACAATAAATTTCTTTCTGGCATTTTCAGTTTCGATAGTGTATATGCCCGAAATGGTTTTAACGTGGTTAAATAAAGAATTTAAAACACTCATCAAAGAACCAACTAACCTCTTCACTTTTCCGGTTGTTCAATCTTTGTGTGAGACCTTGTGACTGAAATGTGGGGAAAATCAGTATTTTCTAGAATTAATATTTGTGGTATAATCAATTTAATGCATAAAGATTTTTATGCAAGCGGATTTCTTTATCATTTGCCTTCCAAGCAAATTCTCTTGCAACAACAATTTACTCTTGTCAAATCGTCTTTATGGTCATTGTTTGGCGAAAAAGGATTGAGTAAAGAAAGTCCGGAAACCACATTTCAACGCGTTATTTACAATCTATCACACGTTAAGCTGCCTCTTGCCACTATTTATCCTGTATATACTTATTTTTACAAAGATATAAATAAAAACCATGCTGTTGTTTATGCTGAAGTTGAGAATATGCAGCAGTTTTCTTCTTTAAATAAGATCAAGTGCGCCTGGTTCACAATGAAACAGGCCCTAAAATTAGATCTTTCAGAACAGACAAGACAAGATATCACTGTTGGTCAGCGAGTTATCAATGCAAGGATGCGAAAAAGTCTTGGTCTTCAAACACTGGAATAATAATTTACCAGCTTCCTGATTGACGTTGACCTCGTGGTCTTGCCTCTTGTGGACGAGCTTCGTTCACGACAATATTCCTATCATTGAGAGTAGAATTGTTTAGTTGCTGCATTGCTTTTTGCGCTTCTTCAACTGTTCCCATCTCCACAAATCCAAATCCTTTTCCTTGACCAGAATATCTATCTATAATAACTTTTGCAGATACAACTTTTCCAACTTGTGAAAAATGTTGTTCAAGCTGTTCGTCTGTAGTATTATATGAAAGTTTTCCTACAAATAATCTTGTAGACATAAGTTTCCCTCCTTTCTATAAAGACTCACTATTCAAGAAATATAACTGCTTAAGTAAGAAGAAAAATGTAAATTAGGAAGAAAGACACTTTGTGTAAATAAACTTGTAATTCTTATTATCTTAATCTTATCTAATATAAACTTTTCGAAATTAAGCAGATGTATTGCTTTAATCTGCCTCAAAACTTTTCTATTATAACACATAATGTAAGGAAAGTCAAAAAAG
>CAZPZA010000134.1:0-2644 GCA_964590985.1 uncultured Gammaproteobacteria bacterium | reverse complement strand
AATTTCGAATCGAAAATTAGGATATCATGACTAAAATAAGAAAAGCAGTAATTCCGGCTGCAGGGTTTGGTACCCGCTTTCTTCCCCAAACCAAAGCCATGCCAAAAGAAATGCTTCCAATTGTTGACAAACCGGTTATCCAATATGTGGTAGAAGAGCTGGTGGATGTGGGTATTACCGATGTAATTTTAGTTACGGGATATCATAAGCGGACAATTGAAGACCATTTTGACGCAACAAGTCTTGATCTTATAGAAAATCTT
Source organism: uncultured Gammaproteobacteria bacterium (assembly GCA_964590985.1). Taxonomy (GTDB): domain Bacteria; phylum Patescibacteriota; class Microgenomatia; order Levybacterales; family UBA12049; genus CAZPZA01. The sequence goes on along the minus strand of CAZPZA010000134.1, from coordinate 2,381 downwards.
AAAAAAGGAGGAAAAGAGAAGTTAAGGCTATTGGAACAAGTCGAAAGGATTTCTAAAATGGCAAATTTTGTCTATGTTAGACAGAAGGGTCCTTATGGGAATGGAACTGCACTTCTTAATGTAAAACATCTAATTAGTGATGAACCATTTATTTATGCATTTTCAGATGATTTTATTGTTGCTTCGCCATCTAGATTTAGGCAATTAATCGATGTTTATGATAAATATCGCTGTTGTGTACTAGGAAGCATTAAAGCGACGACTGATGAAGACTACGATAGATACGGGTTTGCTGGTGGTAAAGCAATAGAGGATGGAATTATCGATGTTGAAACAATTATAGAAAAGCCAGGCAAAGCAACAGCGCCATCAAACCTTGCAACTGTTTCAGCCACAATTATGACACCAGACATTTTTACTTATCTTGAGAAAGCGCTACAAAATTTGCGAGAAGGCCAGGAACTTTATTATAACGATGCGTTGAAACTTATGCTTTTAGACAAAAAACGAATTGTTGCGGTAGAAATAAAAGGCGGCAAGTATTACGATACAGGTAACAAGCTCGAGTATCTAAAGACAATCGTTGAGATGGGACTTGAACACCCAGATATCAACGGAGAGTTTAGGGAGTTTCTTAAAGGGTTGAGGCTTTAGAAAATATGGTAGAAAGGAAGACTAATGAAAGAGGTAAATCAGGTGAGTCCTGTCCCATTAGGAGTACAAGAAATGCGTATTAATGGGTTTAGGGCAGAAAGTTTTCTAGGGCTACTGGAAACCCGTGAATGGAATGATGTTGAAGATAAGATACAAAAGGCAGTCGAGGGGATGTGTATTGCAGGAAGATTTGAAACCGGGGAAAATGGAGGAACACTAACTATATATTCTGCTCATCGATTAGACCCTCTTTTGAAACTTGGTATTATTTTTGATTTTGTAAAAAAGAAGAGCGGGTGGAATAAGAATGCCTAAAAGAGCACTATTTATCCTAGGGTTAATTGCCCTTTCTTTGTTTGTTTTTTTCTCCTATCTTGTCCATAAAGACGTTTTTGTTCAGTTTGATTTTGATACCACGGTAAGGCTTCAGGATAACATAAGTCGCCGTTTTGATGAGTCGTTTTCTCTGCTTTCTGACATTGGGAGCTTTGAGCCAATGTTAATTCTTTTGATCTTAATCTTATTTATCAGAAAAAAAATATTGGGTATTATTACATTTGCTCTGTTTGGATTTTTACATATTGCAGAATTGTTTGGAAAGTTTTTCGTGGACCACCCTCCGCCTCCAGAATTTATGCTGCGTACTAAGCACCTGATAGAATTTCCTCAGTTTCATGTGCGTGCAGAATTTTCCTATCCTTCGGGACATGCGGGACGGGCTGTATTTTTGACAGCGATTCTGGGTTTTATGGTGGTAAGATCAAAAAAACTAACTCAAACACAAAAAATATTTATTATTTCTATTTTAGGACTTTATGATTTAGTAATGCTTATTAGCAGAGTTTATCTAGGAGAGCACTGGACGTCAGATGTAATAGGCGGGGGACTGTTGGGAATTGCTTTGGGAATTTTGTCCACTTTAATATTATAGGGTTATCACAATCTGCGCATATGCACAATTTGTGATACACAAATATCGCCGAGCTCCTCAACTGTGCTATAATTGTTTGCAATGAGTATTGAAATTTTTTGGGCTAAGTACCCAGCCAACCCCGAGGTGAGATCCTCAATTGAGAACATAAAGAAAACAGAGACGGGTAAATCTTTGATTGCTATTCTCGCAGAACAGCTTGTTATAGAAGGAAGGGATGGAATAAGAAAGATATTCAATAAATATTATCCAGGAAACACAATGTTTGAGCTAGATCAAAAAAGTTTGGAGAAGATTACAGCAGAAGACAAGCAGAAAATGTTTTATAACTATGCTGGAATTGTTTTTGGACATGCGGTTGTTTCTCTCGAAAGGACTCTTGTTAGTCGCGAATACGATCATGAAGATTTTTGCCAAAGGCATAACTTAGCAACGCAGGGAATGCAGATTGTCAAAGCAGAAACAGGAGACGTAAAAGTAGAAAAATTATCCCAAGATCAAATGGGCAAAATGTATGCTATTGTAAACAAAGATAAAACATTTGCATTGTTTTTTGAGGGAGAAGAGAGAGAAGAAGGAAAAGAAACAATAATGGCAATGCCCCATGCCTTAAGACGATTTTTGCTAGAGAACGACAGAATTTTGATTATTCGCAAAGCGATTTTACCTCTATATAAAGAACGCGCAAAGTTTTTGGTTTTATACGAGCTCCACACATCGGTATCGCACCCGGATCGTCGTATCTGTACCGATCCCGTATCGGAACAGAGTAATAGCCATGTCGTCTTTTGCTGCA
>CAZPZA010000133.1:0-2652 GCA_964590985.1 uncultured Gammaproteobacteria bacterium | reverse complement strand
TTCTCCCTTGCGCAAAATTAGGATCCAAAGCCAAAGCTTTATCAAGATAATATTTTGATTTCTCAAAGTTTCTTAACCTATACTGCAAAACAGCAAGCTGGAAATATCCATCTCTATAATCCTTATATTTATCCACCGCCCTCTCCCAATACAAAATACTGCTCACTATTTCCTGTCTTTTTTTGTCTATTTCTTGCTTTTTCTTATAGCTATCGTAAAGAAAATAAGTAGAAACTATGAGCATAAAAAACATAAATAGAGCAATATAGAAAGTAATTATTAACTTTATTGACTTTCTATGCTTATGAAGAAGCTTAAATAAGGCTTTTACCAATGGTAAATCGGTAAAAAATCGGTAAATTCTCGGGAATTTATTATGCTTGTTCATGCTTCTCAAAAGGATACTCCTTCGCGAAGGAGTATCCTTATAATATGTCTAAACCCTTAACGCGGCCATTTATCTATCATTATAGACTCTCCAAAGCCTAGTCTCTGATAAATTTCTTCTGTGACAAAAGGCATAAACGGGTGCAACAACTTCAAGAGTATTAAGTATAAAGTATTAAGTATAAAGTATGAATTTGTATCAAGTCTATTTTTAACATTCTCTATATACTTATCAGCAAACTCGTGCCAGATAAAATCGTATAGTTTTTCCGCTACAAAATTAAAATTGTAGTTGTCTAAATCTCTCGAGACTTCTTTAATCAACGCTCCTGTTTTTTTTATCATTGTTTTGTCGCTTCCATGTTGTGCAAAATTGTTTAATTGTTCTATTGTTGAATTGTTTCGAATTTCGAATTTCGAATTTCGAATTTCTCGTTTCATGTCAATGAAACGGGCCATATTCCATAGTTTATTAGTAAATTTACGCGCTGCTTCGAGTTTAGTGTACGAAAGACTTTGGTCATTTCCGGTGGCGTTTCCATAAACAAGAGCAAACCGAACGCTGTCTGCGCCATATTTATCTATTAGTTCCAAAGGGTTAATCACATTTCCCTTGGACTTACTCATCTTTTTTCCATATGGATCATTTACCAAGCCATGAAACAAAATGTGCCTAAATGGAATTTTGCCAGTTACATAAAGCCCCATCATTACCATTCTGCTTACCCAAACTTTTAGCAAATCATATCCTGTTTCCATAACAGAGGTTGGATAAAATTTTTCAAAATCTGATTTTTGCAAGGTGTCACCTTTCGCTTTGCTCAAGGAGACACCTTTTTTACCAATCATCAGGGTCGCAAACGGCCATTGAGAGGATGAGAACCATGTGTCAAATGTGTCGGAATCTTGTTCTAGTTTTTTGGAACCGCATTTGGAGCATTTACTTGGTTTTTCTCCATCGGTTACAATCCAATCTTCACCCTTGTCATGCCGAACTTGTTTCGGCATCCCACGTCTTGAAGTATTAGATCCTGAACCAAGTTCAGGATGACAACGAAAGCATCGCCAAGCAGGAATTCTAGTACCCCACACAATTTGTCTTGAGATATTCCAATCTTTCAAATTTTCTAGCCATGCATAATAGTGATTTTCAAAACTCTTGGGATAGATTTTAATTTTTCCTTTTTTAACTACCTCAATCGCCTTTTGTGCTAAAGGTTTTACTTTTACAAACCACTGTTCAAGAGGCAAGGGTTCAAGAACGCTTTTGCACTTATAGCAAGTTTTAATAACCATTTTATGCTGTTTTTCTTTTTCTAAAAGACCAAGTTCTTTTAATCTTTTTATAATCACAATCCGTGCTTGTTTTACATACAAACCGTCAACAACTCCTTTGGTGTTTTTCATTTTTCCGTCAAACCCGACAACCGGCGGAAAATTTAGATTGTGTTTCTTGGCAATTTCAAAATCATTGAAATCGTGATTTGGAGTAACCTTAACTATACCTGTACCAAAACTCATATCCACATAAGAATCTGCTATGATAGGAATTTCTCTATTAACAAGAGGCAGTATTGCTCTCTTGCCAATAATATCTTTGTATCTTTTGTCTTTGGGATTTACCATAATAGCAACATCTCCAAAAAAAGTTTCGGGTCTTGTTGTTGCAATTGTAATAAAGCCGTCTTTTTTAAGAGGAAATTTAATGTAATAGAGTGTACCTTCAATTTCTTTGTTAACAACCTCGAGATCTGAAAAACTTGTTCCATCAAAGGTACAATAATTTACAAGTCTATAATCCCTATAAACCAACCCTTCATCGTACATTTTCTTAAACGTTTTATATACAAGTCTTACAATATCTGGATCAAGGGTATATTTTTCCCTTGACCAATCAAGCGAAAAACCAAGCCTTTTTAGCTGCTTTTCTATGGTGCCTCGATGCTCATTAACATATTTCTCAATCATTTTGTAAAGAGTATCGTGATCAAAATCGAATCTAGATTTTCCTTTCTCTTTTAGATTTTTCTCAAAAACAAATTGCGTTTCTATTCCTGCATGATCTATTCCAGGAAGCCATAATGCCTGAAACCCTTTCATTCTATGGTAGCGGGTAAGAATGTCCTCAACCGTAAACATTGCGTGACCAAAATGAAGCGCGCCATTTGCATTTGGCGGAGGAAGTATTATGCAGTAAGGTTCTCCTTTGGGGTTAATCTCTGGCTTAAAGTATCCGCTTTCTTCCCATTTTTTGTAGATTTTCTC
>CAZPZA010000132.1:0-2704 GCA_964590985.1 uncultured Gammaproteobacteria bacterium | reverse complement strand
AAACTACAATTCAAAATTCAAAAGTTAAGAACGAAATATTATTTCTTCTTTCTACAGAAATCTCGAGTATTTATAAGCAAGGGGAGAAGCTTCGAAGAATTCATAATTTAGTCTTTGCTCCAAATTTTGAAACAGCGGAGAAGATAAATAAAGAACTCGTAAGAAGAGGATGCAACCTACATTCAGACGGAAGACCAATTATTGGCATATCTTCTAGAGATCTTTTGGAGCTTATAATGTCTATAGATAAGAGATGCCTTTTGATCCCTTGCCACGCGTGGACGCCGCATTTTGGCATTTATGGGTCAGCCAGTGGATTTGATTCTTTGGAAGAGGCATTTGAGGATCTTTCAAAGTATGTTTATGGTATTGAAACAGGTTTGTCCTCGGATCCAGAAATGAATTGGCAAATGGAGGAGTTGAATAATCGCTCGATTCTTTCTTTTTCCGATGCACATTCGCCAGCCAAGATGGGGCGAGAAGCAACCGTTTTTGTAGACAAAAACGGAATTTCAAATGGCAAATTTCAAATTTCAAATAAACAAATTACTTACGAGGATATTGCAAACGCTATTAAAAGAATTCCTGGTTCAAATTTAAAAATAGGATATACTATTGAATTCTATCCCGAAGAAGGGAAGTATCATTTTTCAGGACACAGAAATTGCAGGGTTGTTTTTGGGCCGCAAGAGATAAAGACAAAAGGCAATACATGCCCAATGTGTAAAAGACCTCTTACAGAAGGAGTTTTGTATAGAGTGCAACAGTTAGGTAAACAATCAAAAGAAGAATTGCTTCACCAAAAAATTAGTTCAAATGGAATAAAATGGCACTTAGATAAAACCAAAACACATCCGCCGTTTGTAAAAGTAGTCCCTCTTTTGGAGATTATTGCAGAAAGTTTGGGAAAAGAAACGACAAGTCCAAAAGTTAAAGAAATGTTCGACAGTCTTTGTATAGGATTTAATTCAGAGATAAATGCTTTGTTAAAAACTCCAATTTCGGAAATACAAAAGATAGCGGGTGAAAGAATAGCTTACGCGATAGACAAGGTGCGAAAAGGAGAAATTTTTGTTGAACCAGGTTACGATGGAGAGTACGGGAAGGTAAAGATATGGAATCACGATCAGGATAAAACGGAAAGCAAAAAAGATGATGCTAAAATGCAGTTGGGGCTGTTTTAAGATTCGGAATTTTCGAAGTTGGAAGTTAGATCTTCTTGAATTTGAATTCTTGAAATTTTGATATCTCGAGCTCAATAATTCTAAAGATCAAAAAATCAACATCAAGGACGTCAAGAATGTCTAACATCAAAAATTCTATATAGTATGTTTAGAGACAGGGAAGACGCAGGAAGACAGCTTGCTATAGAAATAAAAGAAACGCTTAAAGATAGCAATTATATTGTGGCAGGCATTGTAAGAGGTGGAGTGGTAGTTGCAAAAGTTGTAGCAGAAGTTCTTGATGCAGAATTGAAAGGTATTGTAGTGAGAAAACTAGGATCGCCTTTGAGTCCCGAGCTTGCGATTGGAGCAGTAGGATCGAATCAAATTGTTTATTGGGATGAAAATTTAATAAAAAAGCTTAATATTAAAAAGGGATATAAAGAAAGAGTTCTTGCAGAACAGTATCAAGAAGTTAAAAATTTGGAAGAAAAATTTTCTATAAGTAGGAAAAATTTGGATTTTGCTAATAGTCGAGTTATAATTGTTGACGATGGAGTAGCAACAGGGGCTACTGTTTTGTGCGCTCTTAAAGTTTTAAAATCGCAAAATGCCCTAGAAGTACTTTTGGCTGTGCCTGTAATATCAAACGAATCTTTTGATTCTATAAAAAGGCACTTTGATAGGGTTATAGTTCTTAAAAAGGAAAGAGAGTTTTCTGCCGTAGGGCAGTTCTATAGAGATTTTCCGCAAGTGGAGGATGAGGAAGTCGTTAAAATATTAAATATCAAATAGTAAATATCAAAAATACATATAAAATATAAAAAATATTTAATTTTTGATATGTATATTTACTATTTAATCTTTGATATTTGATATAAGTATTTTTGAAAACTTAGAATTTATCTATGAAATTGATAGTAGGACTAGGGAATCCCGGGGAAAAATATCAGAAGACCCGCCATAACCTTGGTTTTATGGTGGTTGAGCAGTTTCTTAAAGACTTTGAGACTGTGGATAAAACAGAATGGGAGAATTCCGAAAAACTTAAAAGCGACATTGGCAAAATTGAATGGCAGCCTCGCCATGGTGCTTTGGAAAAGGTAATTCTTGCTAAGCCCAAGACTTATATGAACAATTCAGGTTTAGCCGTCTCCTTAATATCTCAATATCTTAATATCTTAATGTCTGACGTTTGGATTATCCACGACGACATTGATTTGCCTCTTGGAAGTATGAAAATTAGATTTGGCGGAGCATCTGCTGGGCATCATGGTGTGAAATCTATAATGAAGGCTTTAAATTCTGATAAGTTTTGGAGATTTAGGATGGGAACAGGATTGCAAAATCAAAAATCAACCCTTCGACTTCGCTCAGGGCAAGAAATCAAAAATCAAAAATTACGATACGTTGAAGATTATGTTTTGGGGAAGTTTAGTGGGCACGAGAGGGGCAAGGTGAGAGAACTTATAAAACGAGGGGCAAAGGCAATAGAGGTGGGATTGGAAGAAGGACTAGATGCCGCAATGAATAGGTTTAAT
>CAZPZA010000131.1:0-2731 GCA_964590985.1 uncultured Gammaproteobacteria bacterium | reverse complement strand
CATATATGATATTAACGAAATAAAAAGCCTATATACAACAGGAAAGGGGCGGATTATAATCCGCGGAAAAGCAGAAATCGAAGACATAGGCAACGGAAAATCTGCAGTTATTATCACAGAGCTTCCCTACCAAGTAAACAAAGCCCTTTTTGTCGCAAGAATTGCAGAGCTGGCAAAGAAGAAAAAAATAGAAGGCATTACAGATCTTCGCGACGAATCAGACAGACATGGCACAAGAATTGTGGTTGAACTAAAACGAGACATAACGCCCAAAAAAGTCTTAAACAATCTTTTTAAGCACACAAGCCTTCAGACAACTTTTCCCGCAAACATAGTTGCTCTGGTTTACGGCACGCCCCAAACTCTAAATCTAAAAACGATCTTGGAAGAATATGTAAAACACCGATATTTAGTGGTTAAGAAGCGATCCATGTTTGAGCTAAAACAATCCAAGTCACGCCTTCACATCTTGGAAGGACTAAAAATAGCTGTACAAAATATAGAAGCTGTAATCAAAACCATAAGAAACTCCAGAACCCAGGAAGAAGCCAAAACAAATCTTATAGAAGAGTTTAAGTTGACAGAGATTCAAGCGGTCGCGATTCTGGATACGCAGCTTCGGCGCCTCGCAGCTCTAGAGCGGCAAAAAATAGAAGACGAGTATCAAATGGTCAAAGAAACCATTGCGTATCTTAAGGATCTCCTTATGCATCCCAACAAAATTCTTATTGTTATCAAAAACGAACTAAGTGTTCTTAAAGAAAAATATAAAGATCCTCGTAGAACCCGAGTCTTTAAGGGAAAAGTTGGCGAGTTTTCCGAAGAAGATCTTATTCCCAACACGCCTACAGTAATCACTCTTACAAATACAGGATACATAAAACGCCAAAGCCTCAACAGCTTTAGAGTCCAACACAGGGGAGGAAAGGGTGTTCGGGGGATGACGACCAAAGAAAAAGACGGAATATTGAATATTAGATATGCTCAAGCTCACGACAACATACTATTCTTCACCAACAAAGGAAAAGTATATCAATTAAGGGTATTTGAAATAGCAGAATCACAAAGAACAAGCAAGGGAACAGCAATAGTCAATCTTATTAATATAGAACAGAATGAAAGGGTGGAATCTTTTATTACATACAAAACAGGATCAAGCGCTCGGCACGTTTTTCTAACCACCAAAAACGGCACTGTAAAAAAGACTGCTGTGTCGGAATTTGAAAATATAAGAAGAAACGGAATAATTGCCATAAAACTAGATACTGGTTCGCCTCGCAGCGAAGCGGGCGATGAGCTTGCGTGGAGCAATCTAACAGATAATAACCAAGATGTAATACTTGCAACTCGTAGTGGCAAAGCAATAAGATTCTCGGAAAAATCTATTAGACCTTTGGGTAGAAGCACCATGGGGGTAAGAGGCATAAAATTAGATGCAAGCGATAAGGTTATTAGCATGGACGTTATAGACAAAAACGACAAAGCAGATCTTCTAACGATTATGGAAAACGGTCTTGGCAAAAAAACTTCGGTTGATCAATTTAGGGGGCAGCGTAGGGGAGGAAAGGGTGTAAAAGTAGCAAAAGTGACGTTAAAAACAGGAAAAGTTGCTTTTGCCCAAGTGATTCCTTTTAACTGCAAAGAAATAATTATTACCTCTGTTAGGGGTCAGGTAGTAAAACTTTCAGCTTCCGATATTCCAAGACGCTCAAGAAATACTCAAGGAACCATCCTTATGCGTTTCTCCGATAAAACTGACAAAGTGGTATCAGCAACATGTATAGAGGAATAATAAGGATACTCCTTACATAAGGAGTATCCTTGAAATAGGAGTATCCTAGGAACAAATGATGAGAATCGATGGAAAAGAAATCGCAAACAAAATTCTTCTAGAGCTTAAAAATCGCGTTGAAACGCTTAAAGAAAAATTGTTCCCTGCCGACAGAAACGGCATCGCTCCCCACCTAGCAATTATTTTAGTGGATAAAAATCCCGCGTCACTTGCCTATGTAAATCAAAAAAAACTTAAAGGAAAAATCATTGGCGCAAAGATAACCGTTAAGCGAATCTCGCAAAACATTACTCAAGCTAAACTTCTAAAAACAATCAAACAATTGAACAATGATAGCAATATCCACGGCATTATAGTCCAGCGACCACTTCCACCCAGTATTAATACAAATGAAATCTCTTTAGCAATTAATCTTAACAAAGACGTTGATGGTTTTCATCCAAATTCCAAATTCCAACCCCCAATTACTCTGGCAGTTTTGAGGATTTTAGAGGAAGTTTATTGGAAAAAATCCGAAGCACGAAATCCGAAGCACGAAACAAATTCGAATGCTCAAAATACAAATTTTCAAAACAAGTTTTTGTCATTTGGTCATTTGAATTTTGATATTGTTTCGAGTTTCGATATTCGATATTCGAATTTTGTAAGTTGGCTAAGCTCCCAAAAAATTGTCATCATCGGCAAAGGCGAGACAGGCGGCAGACCTATTATTGATATACTTAGAAAAATGGGTGTTCAACCAATAGTAATTGACAGCAAAACTTCAAATCCTCAAAAACTGACAAAAAAAGCAGATATTATCATATCCGCTGTCGGCAAAGAGAATGTTGTAAGTAAAGAAATGCTAAAAAAAGGAGTCATTCTTATAGGGGTTGGCTTGTACAAAGGGAGAAGCGGAAAAATGCAAGGAGATTACGATGAAGAAAAAATCAAAAACAT
>CAZPZA010000130.1:0-2768 GCA_964590985.1 uncultured Gammaproteobacteria bacterium | reverse complement strand
TACTTGATTTTTCTTCATATTAAACACTGAATTGAGGTAGTAAGCATGCTGATGGTGACTTCAATATCCATCTATTGCAACAAGTTTGAACAATCTTGCTGAGTTGCATCAAGCTCAAGGTAAATATAGTAAAGTAGAATCTCTCTATCAATGAGTACTTTCTATTAGAGAAGACTAACTTGGACCTCAACATCCAGATGTTGCATCAAGTTTGAACAATCTTGCTGGGCTGTATCGAGATCAAGGTAAATACAGTGAAGCAGAACCTCTCTATCAACGAGCACTTTCTATTAGAGAAGACCAACTTGGACCTCAATATCTAGATGTTGCATCAAGTTTAAACAATCTTACTGAGTTGTATCTAGCTCAAGGTAAATACAGTGAAGCAGAACCTCTCTATCAACAAGCACTCTCAATTATCGAAGACCAACTTGGACCTCAACATCTAGATGTTGTATCAAGTTTGAACAATCTTGTTGGGCTATATCAAGCTCAAGGTAAATACAGTAAAGCAGAAGCTTTCTATTAATAAGCACTCTCAATTATTGAAGACCAACTTGGACCTCAACATCCAGATGTTATATCAAGTTTGAACAATCTTATTGGGTTATATCAAGTTCAAGGTAAATACAATGAAGCAGAACCTCTTTATTAACAAGCACTTTCTATTTATGAAGATCAACTTGGACCTCAACATCTAGATATTGCATCAAGTTTAAACAATCCTATTGGACTTTATGTAATTCAAGGTAAATATAATAAAACAGAATCTCTCTTTAATGAACACTTTTTATTAAGGTTTTCTTAAATGAAGTTTTTGTCTTTTAGTTGGTCTGATATCTGAAGAAGTTGATTGTCTCCTTCCCTTCTTTTTCTTTGGGAATTCAAGGGTACAGTCTAAAACCCATTCACGTGCACTTATTTCTCTCTCTTTTTCACTTGGTTGGAGATAAGTTTTTTGATGATCTCTAGCTGTTTTGGTGGCAAGCCATTCCTCTCGATAGGCCCATGAAAGATAAGTCCAGTTTGCACCTAAATGAGTCATAATTTTCCCTCTCCAAGGTTTAGTTTTTTCTTTGGTATACATCTTCAAAATCCACTTTCCTTCACCATCGGTACCTCCCATAAAGAGACGATAAAGGTCCCCTACTTCATGATTCTGATTGAAGTCTTCTGGAATTGTAGCAAGATTAATAAGAGAAGATTCTTGAGGATTTTGATAGTTCAAAATTTCCTTGATAAGATCTTCTTTCTTCTTTGCTTCTTTCTTTCCTGATTTTGATTTAAGAGCCCCCAAAGCTGTTGTGCCACTTATGTTTGGAGTTCTAGCATGCAAAATTTTCAGATTTTCTATGGTCATCTTTTCTAAACTTGTCTTAGTGATTTCTTGCTTACCAAAGATATCAGGTGGAGGAAGTACCACATCCCATCCTGTGAGTTGTTGCACAAATTTTTGAGAAGTTGCAAAATCGATTTCTTTATCTGGGAAAAGAAGGAGAAGTTCTTCAAATGGTATTTTAGATAAAGTAAGAGCTGTTTCAAATCGAAATTTTGATGTATATTCAGTTCGAATTTTACTGCCTTTTGGATGAAAAAAGGTTGTGCCAATAGTGAGACATCTTTCTTCTGATCTTCGAGAAGAGTGTACCATTATTTCTGTAGCGTCGTGATAGATCCATCTTGCTTGTTTATCAAGTAAACCTGCTGAACATACTTCATGTTCTTTTGCCATTGAACTGCCTGATGAGAGAGAAACCAAAGCATGTCCTCCTTCAGCTCGGGCAATATTCATTACATCTTTTCCTTTGAAACCACTATCACAACAGAAAATTGGAGGAGATCCTTTTGGTTCAGGTTTGTTAGAGTATTCCTTCATTACCCTTTTAATTTCTTGTTGAAGAAACCATGTTGGAGTATGTGTTTGGTTGCCAATTCTTGGCCAAACAGAGACAGGGGCAGGGAGCAGGGTATGAAAAAAGAAACTGTTTCCTTTATAGATCCAAACTGAGTTTTTATATGGTTTTCGCTTGCAAAACATTAAAACCATCTCATGTCTTGCATCTTGTCCTTTTGTTGGTACTGATCCTTCATCAAATTGAGTTAAGTTCCCTCTTCTCTCTCCATAAAGAGCATTCCATTTTTGAGTGTACTTAGTGCAAATTGTCTCAAGTTCTGCATCACTATATTCTTTTCTTGCCTTTTTAATAGCTTTGTATCGAGCAGGAGAGATAGGTTTTTGATTCCAAGCATCATGCAATTTCTTCTCCACACTTTTAGAAAGATTGATTCTTGCTCCCAAAGAACTCTTGGCTGAAACCAATGCTTCATACAAAGCACATCTTTGAACTTCTTCAGCTGTTACACTAGCAAAATGAAAGTGTCTTTTCTTCCCTTGCTTTTTATTGATTCTTTTCCTGATCAAACTCATATGACTATTGAGGATCTCAAGTTCAGAGTCTTTAATCACTTCTTCTGAATAAACTTTCTTGAAGGAATCCAAAGGAGAAAGTTCTTCTTCAGTCAAAGAAATCTTAATAGAAATAATTGGCACTTCTTGTTCAATCGGAAGAGTAGAAGCATTTCTCCATCCTTTTGCAAAGAGTTTTTGAGATGAGCTCAAGCTTTTTTCCTTTTTTCTGACTTCTTCTACATCATTTCTTCTATCTTGGAACTCCTTTAGTTGTCGAAGTTGTCCATCCAACTCTTCCTTCTTCCTCTCTTCATTCAAATTCCTCAATTCAGTGTTCGACATGAAGAAAAATCAAGTT
>CAZPZA010000129.1:0-2771 GCA_964590985.1 uncultured Gammaproteobacteria bacterium | reverse complement strand
TTTCTAATATGAATCTTTGCCCAAAAATTTAACTAATCAACGCAAAGATTCATATTCCAAAAATCCATCACTATTGGCTTCTGGATATCTTCTGAAGCACTGTTTCCCATCTTCTGAAATAGCTCCATATAACACTATTTTTCTGTGAGAACCGGTGGTTAAGATTCTTGGTTTACTTCCTTTGACTGCCCATACTGAACGTATTTTCACGTCGTAAATGAAAATGCTTTCATCTTCAACAATAATAACATAATTTAGTGGCTGACGTGCCAAAAATTTTTTGTTTTTTTTATGAAATTATCTCTATCTTCTTGTTTTGAAAAAGCATAACGAGGGCGTGGCTTTATTTTTCCTAAACCCCAAGATTGTGTTATCCTAATGGCTTGTCGAAAGCTGTATTTTACACCTGATTAATGACACTTACTATATTTATTTTTTCAAGTGCTAATTCTAATCGCTGCTTCATAATAGGTAAGTAGCCGATATCTGCAAGTGTATCAACCATATATCCTCGATCTGGTTCTACTCTCGCCTCAGAATCGGGCTCGGAGAGATCACAAAATTCTATCTGTCGCTGTTGACCAATGTCAAAAAGTACTCGATGTATTTTAAAAGAAGGAGTGGAAACTTGTAAAAGATAAAGCATTCCCCGTATTTCAGGAATTGCTGATGCCGCACTTAACAATGGAGTTATGCTTAAAGTATTGGGTAAGGCCTCTGCTGTAGGAGTAGTTTTCCTTAGAATTTTAGGAACACCATCCCGCAACCATGCATACGTTTGTTCAAAAAGAGGATTAAGTCGTTCTTCTAATCCTTCTTGGATAGCTACATACTCATTTGTGGGAATCCAGGATACTTTTCCCCCTATATCCTCAATGCTACGAACAAAAAAGCCGAGATGATCTAGTACGCTAATAGCAGCATAGCCTCCGCCAATAAATTCCTCTGGTTTCTCAGCAAAGTATTGTCCTAACAGATCATAATGCCGAGCAATCACTGGAGCTTTTGACTTAAGCTTTGGGATATCCAATTTTTTAATAAAATTGATGTCTGATTTTACACGTTGCACGAATAATCTTAACTCTTCTGGTACTCTTTTTGGAAGAGATTGTAGCAGTTCATCATAAGTAGGCACATAACGAACCATAGCATTAAGTAAATCATTATACTGCATCGCTTTTTCCAATACTTTTGCATCAAGAGTTGTCATCTGTTTTACCTTTTTATATCGGCTATTATTTAAAGCTTTTGGTACTGAGACACTGGTTAATTATCGTCATCTCCAACATTTTTAAGTTTTGCGGTTAATTGTATCAGCCCCAACAATTTATTTTTTCCTAATTTATATTTAATTTCGGCCGCTTCAGCAGGTGTTTTCCCTTTGAGCTCCTGATGAGGATTTACAAAATTATGGATGATTTGCCTCATCTTCAAAACTTTCTTTGCACTTTGAAAACTGCCCCAATGTCTTGTCGTTTTGTATCTGTCTTTAATATCTTGATTATATCTCTCAATTGCATTATTGTTATGTTCTAATCCATACTTTTTACAGGCAATCGGTACTCCAGATACAATCTTACAGACTCTGTAAAAATATTTTGTTGAGCCACTGCCATAGTTCTTAAACCCATCCTGAATAAAAGAAAGAAGTTTTCTTTTCTTGGCAGGTTTACCTTTCTCTTTTTTATATTGTTCTAGAAGTTGGTCATAAATATTGTCTTTAATTCTTTTGAAATATTTGTGTATTTTCTTTTTTGTTCTACTCCTCATGAACTCTTCCTCGACGACAAATTTGGTTTTGCTATCGATGGTGTTAATATCGTGGCATTCTTCTTTACCAACTTTCATCTCTTTTTCATCAGTGTGCAAGTTGCCTTTGATTTTTGGCTTTATGTATGGGTAGAAGTTTTTTTTATAAGGTCTGAATATTTCTTTACCCAATAAAGAATCCCCGCTCTGGAAATATTAACATTATCATGTTGATGAAGGTGGTTCTTTACTTTTGACAAAGATAATCCATCATTCAGCTGATGGATGGCTCTTACGATTGCTTCTTTTGGCTTTCGCATCCGCTTAAATCCATCATCATATACAAACCAAGTTTTACACTCTTTTTTTGTACATTGATATTTTTGTTTTTTTCCAGATAGATTATTACGAAAACCTTTTTTGGAAACCAGATCAGATCTACATTTTGGACAAAGAATGGATGCCATCATATCACCTCTTTTTATGCTTAGAACTAGATAAAACCTCCCAATATTTAAAGATGACGTTTATTTAACAGTGTCTGGTACTGAATTTCTCGTTTCAAAAATGACCTACGAAATCCCCACAACTCAAATATCAAGAGAAAATCCCCTTAATTCCGTTCAGTGATACTTACTTTACTTTTCTCATCCCCCCAGCGTCCCCTTCATGATCGTCGCGGCGCGCTCCACTACTTCCGGTGAGGGCTTGCCGGACATGAGCCCATCTTCCATGTCGATCAAGAACGCTTCGCACTGCGATTTCACAATGCCCAGCGGATTGCAGATCTCGTGGTTGATGCCGGCGGAGAGGGTCCCGATCACCGCCAGCTTCTCCTTCTGCGCCGCCTCCGCCTGCGTCTTGGCTAACTCATCGAACAGTTGCGCGTTGGAGACCGCAATCGCCACGGTGCTGGAGAGCGGCAACAGGACGTCGACGTCATCCTTGGTGAACTCTTCGTCGGATTTCTTCTTGCCTAAGCACAGCACTCCCACCAACTCCTCGTGGACACTCAGCGGTAG
>CAZPZA010000128.1:0-2775 GCA_964590985.1 uncultured Gammaproteobacteria bacterium | reverse complement strand
CTGCTTGATATTTGGAAATCTTTTACTCCCGCGGAACAAAGATTGTTAGCAACTAGCAAGGAGCAACTAGCAACTAGTTCTGGCAACGATTATGCTTATCTCAAAAATATCGGCATTTTGGAAAACGGCAAAATTACAGTTAGGCTCCTTGATATATTTATCAAACAGAATCTTTCAATACAGTCCACAGAGCAGCATATCGTGTTTGACGAGGCAACCAGGGAGATCAAAAAAGGCAACCTGTTAATCTCTGACAAATTGAGCTCTTTTGAATACCGCCTTCTAAAATTCTTTCTCCAAAACTCAAATAGAACTGTAGAAAGAGACGAAGTAATAAATGCTGTGTGGGGCGAGGAAGGATCAACTGCAGGGGTTTCAGATGAGGCGCTTGATCAGTTGGTTTTTAGACTTCGCAAAAAAGTAGAAAATGATCCCAATAATCCCAGTCATTTGCAGACAGTAAAAGGAAGAGGATTCAGGTTTACTCCTTAGACTAATTTGACGATAGAAGATTGATCATAGAAGGTAGTATTCAGAAAATAGAAGATGGAACATAGATAATAAGCTAAAAAGTTTTCCATCTATTTCTTAAACTAGTTATTTTCCCGCCAAGCAACAAATATCTTTTAAGAAGCATTTCGCAAAAACTTGTCTCCCAAAATTTTAGATCCCGCGACATAGAAACATGAACTTCCATTTCATTGCATGATCCGACTGCAGAATCTAGATGGCTTTTCAATTGTTTTTCAAATCTTCTTTTAGCCCATCCTTCTGCGATATTCGCAGGAATTGATTTTGATGCTCTCCTCAATTGAGAACCCAAGTCGCTCCTTTCGAAAAGAGGTAGTTTATTTACTGTCTTATTAACAATAATCGCTAAATCATAAGCTTCTTGGTAAACTTCGAGATCTTTAAAACTTTTTATCACAAACTTATTGTATAAATTCTAACTTCCATCTTCAATCCTCAAAATACTATCTTCTACTTTCTATTGTCTATCGTCATATTAGCCTTAATGATATAATCGCCCCATGAGAGTCGCGGTTTTGGGTGGGAGTTTTGATCCACCGCACAATGGCCATTTGCATATAGCAAAAATGCTACTAAAACATAAGCTTTGTGACAAAATAATACTTATGCCCCACTTTCTCCACCCTTTTGGCAAAGAATCACTTGATCCTTTTCATAGGCTGGCTATGACAAAGTTATTGGAAACCAAAAACATAGAGGTTTTTGATTTGGAAATAAAAAAAGAAAAAATAAGTTACACCATAGATACCCTAAAGGCCCTCAAAACCCAATCTGCCAAAGATGATTTTGTTTGGATAATAGGCGAAGACCAAATAAAAGATTTTAGAAAATGGAAAGATTGGAAAGAGATTGTGGAGAGGTTTGGGTTGATAGTTGTGCCAAGATACGCACGTCCACCTCGGGGGAGTCCTACGGCCACCCCCGAGGCGCAAGTATTACCCACCTCCGAGGTGACCGAAGGGCTCCTCGGAGGTGAACGCCCCAACATAATAGTTATTGATACAAGAACCTTCAAGCCCCTTAACATCTCCTCTTCCGAAATTAGAAAAAGAATAAAAGAGGGCCTACTAATTAACCAACTTGTGCCAAAAGGGGTGGAAAAGTATATAATCAAGAACAAACTATACAGATAAAATTGACCTAATTAACTTAATTGATCTAATTTCTAAACAATGACCAATGTCCAATGACTAAATTAAAATTATTTAGACATTGGGATTTATTTAGGTCAATTAGAAATTAGAATAATTAGAAATTTATGAACAAAATACTACTAAATATTAATCCATCTACCGAAAAAAATAGAATCATCTCTTTTATCAAAACCACCCTGCAAAAGCAGGGTTTCAAAAATATCATCATCGCTATGTCCGGTGGTATTGATTCAACCACTAGTCTCTATCTCCTAAAAGATGCGATTGCGCCAAAAAATATTTTCGTGGCACATCTTTATTATTTTGATTCTCATTTCAAAGATATAGAAGGCTCCCTAAAAGACGCAAACATTCCGAAGAAGAATATTTATAATATATCAATAAAACCTTTTGTTAAGCCTTTCCAAACCCACCTCGGAGGAGTCATGGCTTCCGCTCCGCTACAGCCTGCCACCTCCGAGGTGATCCGAACCTCCTCCGAGGTGAATCGCGTCCGCCCAAAACTTCACCTCGAAGGTGGCCGAATGGACTCCTTCGAGGTGGAACGCGTTCGGCTCGGCAACATTATGGCAAGAATCCGAATGATTATTCTTTACGATCTTTCCAAAAAACATAATGCTTTAGTTTGTGGAACAGAAAATAAATCAGAGTATTTTCTTGGATACTTTACAAGATTTGGAGACCAGGCATCGGATTTTGAACCAATACAACATTTGTATAAAACCCAAGTTTATGCGCTCGCAAAATTTCTTGGAGTGCCAAAAAATATAATCAAAAAAACACCTACCGCCGGGTTGTGGCATGGGCAAACAGACGAGAAAGAATTCGGGTTTACTTATGAGGAGGCAGATCAAGTACTTTACTTATATTACGACAAAAAACTAAAATTGGAAGAGATTAAAAAGAAAGGGTTTACCAACGCAGAAAAGATAATCGGTTTTTCCCTAAAAAACTCTTATAAACACCACGCTCCATATACTCTTTAACCCTGCTTACTCTTATTAAGATAATCTATTATGTATCGGCAATACTCTGTATAGTCTTTGTAACAATCTTTTATTGAGCTGTAAAACTTTTTTTCATCAAGCTT
>CAZPZA010000127.1:0-2811 GCA_964590985.1 uncultured Gammaproteobacteria bacterium | reverse complement strand
GTGTCTCATTTGTAGGAAGTGTATTACGCAGTATGATATCATAGATCTAGTTTAGCGCATAATCGAGCATATGAGGTTACCCTTGCTGAAAAATACTAAGGTTTTTGGGAAAACGGTTTTTTTGAGGGCGGATTTGGATGTACCGCTGTCAGAAGTCGGAAGTGAGAAGTCGGAAGTCAGAATCGAAGACGATACTCGACTCCTATCTGTGATTCCGACGATTGAGTATCTTTTGCAACAAAAGTGCAAGATTATTATTGCGGGACATCTTGGCAGACCAAAGCCGTTGAATCAGGAATCAGGAATTAAGAATCAAGAATTTAGTCTACTCCCGGTTGCAAGATGGCTTACTTGTCATTCCGAACTGGTTTCGGAATCTGACGAAATGCTGAAACGAGTTCAGCATGACATAAGTAAGGTAAGACTGGGAGAATTTGATGGTTGGGAAATAATGCCCAATCTTTTTCTTTTGGAAAACTTGAGATTTTATGAGGGCGAAGAAAAAAATGATCCTAAATTTACGAAAAAATTGGCAGATTTAGCAGACGTTTATGTCAACGATGCTTTTGCGGTAAGTCACAGAATTCATGCCTCTATTGTTGGAATAACAAAATTTTTGCCTTCCTTTGCAGGGCTTCACTTGGAGAAAGAAGTTAGTGTTCTTTCTAAGATTCTAATAAATCCCAAACAGCCCTTAATTGCAATTGTCGGGGGTAAGAAAGTTGAAACAAAACTTCCTCTTATTGCGAGAATGTACTTTATTGCGGATTATATTTTGGTTGGAGGGAAAATAGCACAGGAGACTAAAGAATTTTTAAAAATAGAACACCAAAAAACAAAAGGCAAAAAAGCCATTCTTTTGGTCGCGGATATAAACGAAGGCAGAACAGGCATCTTGGAAAACAGCCTCAATAATTTCATAGAGATAATCGGTTTGGCAAAGACTGTTGTTTGGAATGGAACAATGGGAATGGTTGTTGATCATGATGATTTTAATCATGCTACAAAAAAGGTTGCTTTGACAATTATTAAAAGCAAAGCTTACTCGGTAGTCGGAGGCGGAGATACTACGGAATTTTTAAGAAAACTTGGTCTTATAAACAAGTTTTCTTTTTCTTCAACAGGCGGAGGCGCAATGCTTGCATTTTTAAGTGGAGAGCGGTTGCCCGGACTTGTCGCGCTTGGGGCTTGATGAAGAATGCTTTGTTTTGTATACTGACTATATGATAAGAATTGCTATTAATGGGTATGGACGAATTGGAAGAGTGGCGCACCGCGTGATTTTGGAGAAACATCTCAATGAGATCGAGGTTGTTGCGATAAATGCTGGATCATCAACAGATATAAAAGGGTGGATGTATCTGCTGCGGTATGATTCTTCGTACGGAACACTTAAGAATCATACCTTGAATTTCCAATTTCCAATTTCCAATGACCAATCAATTTCCAATGACCAAATTTCAAATGTCAAAAAGAGAGAAGACTATATAGGATCGCTCATTATTGATGATAAACAGATTCCTGTTTTCTCGCAGAAAGACCCAAGTTTGCTTCCTTGGAAAGATTTAGATGTTGATGTTGTTATAGAATCCACTGGTCGTTTTCTAACAGAGGAAAAGTTAAAACAGCATCTTACAGCTGGTGCAAAAAAAGTAGTCTTGTCTGCGCCAGAGAAAGGCGACAATATTTCAACATATGTTTTGGGAGTTAATCAGGAAAATTATAAAGATCAAAGGTTGGTAAGCAATGCTTCTTGTACAACAAACTGCATAACCCCTGTGGCAAAAGTCATACAAGATCATTTCGGCATAGAAAAAGCGATGATGACAACAATTCATGGTTTTACGTCAGACCAACGTTTGCAAGATGGAGGGCACAAAGACTACAGGCGTGCAAGAGCAGCTTCTTTTAATATTGTTCCAACCTCAACTGGAGCGACAATTGCAGCGTCAAAAGCCTTGCCAAGTTTACAAGGAATTTTTAGCGGACTGGCAATACGTGTTCCAGTTCCGGTTGGTTCGCTTTCGGATTTTACTTTTCTTGTTAAAAAACCCACATCAGTAGATGAGGTAAATAATATCTTTAAACAAGAAGCAAAAAACCCTATATATAATAGCATTCTTACTGTAACAGAAGACCCTCTCGTTTCTTCTGATATTGTTGGAAATTCTTATTCTGCAATTGTTGATTTATCCTTAACTCAAGTGGTTGGAGGAAATCTGATTAAGGTAATCGCCTGGTACGATAACGAATACGGGTATGCGAATAGGTTGGTGGAGGAAGTGATAATGGTTGGTATGCGAATGCATCCTAATGACAATACTCCGAATAAGTCCGAATATTAGGATACACTCGGACTAATTATATTCGAATATATTAGTATGGCAAAACCAGTCGAACTTCCCAATATCCGCAACATTACAGTCTCCGGCCGCATTGGATCAGGCACCACAACCTTGGCAGTAGGACTTTCAAAAAAATTGGGCTGGAAGCTTTTGGAAGGAGGAGTGCTATTTGAAAAAATCCACAAGGAGTTGAAGGTAAGCGAATCGCAAGTTACCGATAGACCAGACCATTTTGATATTGAATACGAAGAAAAGATAAAGAAAATGCTTAAAGACGAAAAGCATAATATTATCCAGAGCCATCTTGCAGGCTTTGACGCACAGGGAATAGAGGGGGTTTTTAAAATTTTGGTAGTTTGTGAAGACGAAGAAGGCAAGGACAAAACTGATATAAGGATTGACAGATTGGTAAATAGGAAAAAAATATCGGTTGAAGAGGCAAAAGAGGAGGTCCAAAGAAGAGAAC
>CAZPZA010000126.1:0-2851 GCA_964590985.1 uncultured Gammaproteobacteria bacterium | reverse complement strand
TCTATTTTTTCTTGCGCTCTTTCTTCCTGTTTTTTGGGAGGGTTAAATGTGGGATCATAATATGTTTGCTTGTGCAACTGTTGGCGAAGCTCCAAAAGCTTTTTTTGCTCCTCGGGCGATTTATCTTTTATTTGTTTTCTAAACTCATCTTCCTCAATTATGTTTTTGTCTAAATGACTTTTTTTGGTATTATCTGATTTTTCATAAAAAGATTTTACAACCTCTTTTGTCTTCTCATCCGATCCCCTCTTGTCAGCCTCTTGTTTTTTGTCTTGATCATTGGGCTGTGAATCTTCTCCAAGCTGTTTTTCCAAATCAGAAACCAAATCAGAAGGAACCTTACCTATCTGTTTTGCCGTATCCTTTGCAACACCACCCAACTGCGAAAGCACCGATCCTGCAATACTATCATCATTCATAAAGTGGCTTCCATTATATATCACGTGGCATTATTTTAACAAGGTGAAGTTACGCTTTCTGCCTGTGCCATCTTTTCAGAAAGTAAAGAGAGACTGAAGCTACGGATTCCGGCCTAGAATAGGATACGTTGTGGTGACCCATTTTTTCTGGAACTATCATCCTGACATAGGGGCTGTTTATAAAAATATTTTTTTTAAGAAACTGCTCTCTTTCTTGTACTTTTGTATCCTCAATATAGTCCTTTACTGAATCTTGGGATTGTGACTTAGGAATAATCTCTGAAGGCTTAGATAGCAAATCCTGTGCTCCTTGTATCAATACAATTGGTACTTCTATTTCTGCCAAGTGTGGACTTGTTTTTGCCATTGCTCGTAGTTCATAAATCTGTCTTTTCGGCCAACCTACTAAACGTGAACGCATAACCTCCTTTAATATCTCAATACCATCCAGCACGTATTTGATGTTTTGCCTTACTAGCCCGTCATCTCCTTTAAATTTCGGTGGCTTTCGCAAATCATCTAGGGTACTCGCAAGGTCTCTTGCCCAATTTACTGCAATGCCTGGCCAGTTTTGATTATAAAGCGACATGGAGTCAAGAAGAACTAGACCGTCTATATTTATATCTGGATTCTGTTGTTGCAATAGAACGGTAAGATGAATTGCTTCTGCCCCACCAAGAGAATTGCCAACAATCGTTAAATCTTTTAACCCCTTTTCTTGAATAAATTGGCGAACTGCTTCTGCATTTTTGGCAAGAAAACCAGGAGCAATTTTCTCGACTCGGGTATCAACTACAAAGGTTGGGCTTTGGGAATTATCGGCAAAGGCTTGATAAAGCATCTTACCAGATTTTGCTTCTTGGGTAATACTCCAGCCCGGAAGAAATACAACAGCTTTATTACTATTACTGGCCTCCTGGAGATTTAAGACTTCTCTTGGTTCAAATATCCTCCATGTAGCCTGTACATTATTGCCTTCAACTTTGTATATCTTTCTTCCAGTTGGTTCTTCAGAAACTTCTTTTGAAACCTCTCCCCTTGTTTCCATATCTATAAATGGAGTCCTATGTCCACCCTCTAGGTGGTCTAGCTTGACACCCCCTCTTTTTTTGGCTCTTTCTTTAACTTTCTGTAGGCTATAAATCCAAAGACAATCGGAACCCAAATTACAGAATAAACACCAATCCAAATTGCTGCTTCAGCCCCACTTCGAAGAGTTGATAAGAGGCTTCGGACAGCCAGTTTAAACACAACATTAGGACGGAAAGCTTTATCAGGGCCATAAGGAAGTGCTAGCTCGTCGGTAGAAAGATATACAGTAATTTTGGTAAGCTTTGCATTATTTTCAATTGACTCTTTTTGACCAATTAGTACATCGATTTGGTCTTGCAGAGATATAAGCTCGCGGGTAACTGTGAGAATGTCTTGGACGCTTATTGCTTTATCCAAAATCTCTTCAAATCTTGCTTGAGTTTTTTTTAGAGTTGCAAGCCGTCCCTCGATATCAATATAGTCCTCTGTAACGTCTGTGCCAACCAAATTTTCGCTTGTTGCTTTAATTGATAGAGATCTTATAAAAGCGAGTGCTTCATCAAGTTTGTTTGTGGGTACTCTTACAGTAATGGTAGCAAAAGGAGACTCGGTGGGTCTGTTATAAGAGGCAAAAACCATAAAGCCCCCATTGTTTTTGGCATAAGAAATAATTTGATCGCCAGTGCTTCGCACGTCCTTGACTAAAAGTGAGATATCTGAAGTTTTAGTAACTATGCGATTGGTTGTATCCGAAACATTCTCTCTGCTCATTGGTAAGGAAAGCTCTGAAAGTTCTGGTGCGGCTATGCCTCCAAGAGAAGGAGTAGTTCTATTATAGTAGTCTACTGATCGAGAGGTAGAAAACTGGCGAAGAGGTATAATAGCATTGTCTTTAAAATAAAGATAGGCAATTATTAACAACAGAAGTACTATTAGTTTGTGTGTCTTAATCCAGTTAAGAAAAGGCATTAAACTCATTATAGGGTTACAATTGTGTATTTGCAACAGGTCAATATTTCCACATTCACATACGCACACTTTTAAGAGGCTTAAGAGATGGCTGTTTGTAATCACTCCTGCACTGCGCCTGGGCGCGGCAGAGGCTTTGCCAAAAACTCATCCAGCGCTCTGAAAGTTTCTGGGGTTCCTACATCCTGCTTTAAATAGTTTTTTTCTTGCTCTACTACACCTGTATCCATATTAGTATTCTACAAAAATTTTTAAGTGGGATCAATAGTTAGAGCCTATATTCATGATTACTTAGGAATAACGTATACATTGCTTAAACTCTTAGGCAAAAGCTCTTTAGGCAGTGGAGGAAAATTAGCTATAAATTCAAGATAGGCTCTCATTTCTTCCCGCTTTTTTCTAGTAAGATCGTATTCATAGCTTTTTCGGCT
>CAZPZA010000125.1:0-2862 GCA_964590985.1 uncultured Gammaproteobacteria bacterium | reverse complement strand
CAAGAACAATTGGCAATAAAAAAAACCGCTTTATCGTAGCGGTAACCGGTAAACACTTGGTTTCCCGGACGGGGGGGATACTCGATTAAGACACGTAGTCTTAATTTCGCCCTACCCATCGTGATTAATGACAATATATCAAATATGAAACAAAAAGTCAACACCCAAGTGCTTATCAAAAATTTCGGTGCCATTTTGGTTTTACTTTTGTCTTTTTGGGCGGTAAAGCCGCTTTTTGCGCCCGGGTTTTTTCCGATGCATGATGATACGCAGGTTGCAAGGGTTTTTGAGATGGGAAAGGCGCTAAAAGATGGAATGTTTCCAGTTCGCTGGGTTGAGGATCTTGGGTATGGGTATGGATATCCGATTTTTAATTTTTACGCACCACTTGCTTACTATTTTGGTGGACTTTTAACACTTTTTGGCTTTGATGCGCTGGTAGCTACAAAAACAATGTTTGTTTTGGGAATTTTGCTTTCTGGCATTTTTATGTACCTTTTGGCAAGAGAATTTTGGGGTGAAATTGGGGGAATTGTTTCTGGCCTATTTTATGTTTATGCGCCTTACCACGCAGTTGATATATACGTACGGGGAGATGTAGCGGAGGTATGGGCGTACGGATTTATTCCTCTTGTTTTTTACGGTTTATATAAAATTTATAACGATTATAAACTTCGTTGGAAATGGGTTGCGGTTAGCTCATTTGGATATGCAGCGATTATTCTTTCTCATAACTTAACAGCCATGATGGCGACGCCAATCGTTGCAATTGCAGCATTACTTTATTGTTATATTGCTTATAAAAAGAAAAATTTATCTTCTATCTTCTATATTCTATATTCTATATTCTTAGGCTTAATGCTTTCTGCTTTTTATTGGATACCAGCTCTTGTTGAAATGAAATATACTAATGTATTGTCTCAAATAGGCGCAGGTGCAGACTTTAGGGATCATTTTGTCTGCTTATCGCAGTTATGGGAAAGTAGTTGGGGATTTGGTGGGTCAATCCCAGGGTGCATAGATGGATTGTCTTTTAAGATTGGTAAACTGCATTTAATTATGGTTTTTTTATCTTTTCTTACTCTTGTTGTCCTAAAACGTTTTTGGGCTGTTGTCTTGAGTATAGTTGGATTTATTGTTTCTGTTTTTTTGACACTTGAGATATCAAAACCTATTTGGGAGGCGATTCCTCTTATAGCGTTTTTTCAGTATCCCTGGAGATTTTTGATTCTTGCATCTTTTTTTAGCTCGCTTCTTGCGGGGTTTGTTGTTTGGTTTTTATCAGCATCTACGTTCACCTCGAAGGAGTCAAGGCTACGCTTGCCTCGCTACCTTCGAGGTGTTTCATTGGGCAGTTTAAAATATGCGGGTTTTGTGGTTGTTATATTTTTACTTATTAACTTTAACTTCAAACTGTTTCAACCACAAACTATCCTTTCAAAAACTTCACGTGATTATACAAATGAGAAAGCCTTGAAATGGACTGCGTCAAAAATTTCAGATGAGTTTTTACCGCCAGATTTTAAGAAACCTAAATCAGAATATGAGGTCGCAAAAAAACCTTTACCTTTTAAAGAAACTTCTATAGAAAAAACATCTAATTTAGTTTCACTCATTGGCGCTTTAGCTTTGATTATTGGTATAATCTTATTTAGTTAAAATAAAATATGGGAAGAATTGTGAGCGTAGAAATAACGGTGCCCGTATATAATGAGGAAGATGAGTTGGGAAAAAACATCATCACACTGTTCGATTTTTGTAGCGATAATCTTAAAACGTATGATTGGCACATTACCATTGCAGATAATGCATCAACCGATAATACTCCGATAATCGCATCAACTTTGGTAAAAAAGAATGCTCGGATTTTGTATTTTAGGTTAGAACAAAAAGGAAGAGGAAGAGCAGTAAAACGTGTCTGGAGTCAATCAAAAAGCGACATCTTTGTGTATATGGATTTAGACTTATCAACAGATATTGTTCATCTGCCAAATATTATTAAGAAGTTAGAAAAGGGGTTTGATGTTGCAGTTGGATCAAGACTAGCAAAAGGCGCAAGAGTTGAGGGAAGAACAATTTTACGAGAGCTAACCTCAAGAGCCCTTAACTTCTTTTTTTTGCAATTTTTGTTTCATACACATTTCACCGATGCGCAATGTGGATTTAAGGGAGTTACAAAAAAGGTGGTCGATGATCTTATCCCCAGAGTAAAAGATAATGATTGGTTTTTTGATGGCGAGCTTCTGATACTTGCAGAGAAAAGTGGATACAAGATTTACGAGGAGCCTGTGCATTGGATAGATAATCCGGGATCAACAGTACAGCTTTTATCAACTATATGGGGAGATTTAAAATCTATATTTAGACTCTTAATAACTAAACCGTGGAAAAATTAAGAATGGAAAATCTTGATATAACACTTATTACAAGAAGATCAATACGAGGAGTTTTGGCTCTTGTTTCACGCACATTTATAATGCAAATAATTACTTTTGTTGCAGGTTTTTTATTGACAATACTTTTAGACCCTTCTGTTTTTGGGGTATTTTTTGTAGTTTCTGCAGCAATTGCTTTTTTGTCTTACTTTTCTGACATTGGTCTTGCTGCAGCATTAATTCAGAAAAAGGAGAATATTACAGAAGAAGATCTCAAAACTACATTTACCATTCAGCAAATTCTAGTAGTAGGCGTTGTAACGATAGTATTATTTTTTTCTAAAGATATTGGGTCTTTTTACAATTTGGATAAACAAGGAGTAGTACTGCTTCAGGCTTTGGCTATTGGATTCTTTTTGTCATCTCTTAAGACTATTCCTTCGGTAATATTGGAAAGAAGTCTTAAGTTTGAAAGATTAGTTATACC
>CAZPZA010000124.1:0-2880 GCA_964590985.1 uncultured Gammaproteobacteria bacterium | reverse complement strand
TAATTTCTAATTGACCTAATCAAATCCCAAATTCCAACTTAGAAATTAGGTTAATTAGAGCAATTAGGTCAATTTTACTCATGGCTTATTCCCAACAAATGGCTTAAGCCATGTTCCAAAAGCTCATCAATTTTATCATCCACTAACATCTCGTCCTCTGCTGCTTGTTTTATAACTTCGGGATATGAAATAACTACATCTCCCAATCTTAAAATATCTTGTGACAGATTAGTTGGTTCTCCTTCTATTAACGAAAAGGATAAAATATCTCGAGTTTTATCTTCTCCCCTGTATTTTTGGCTCAAGCTTCGCATCTTGCGATTGCCCACAACAGCAACAGAAACTTCTACCGGACCTTTTATTCCCTGCTTCTTTAATAAATTGCTTAGTGCAGATACTATCCTTTTTCTGTTAACTTTGTATCTGCTTTCTACAAAAATGGGGATTTTTACTTCTTCCATTCTAAATCTTTATGCTATCCAATTAATTCTTGCCCGACGACTCTCTTCTTTCTTAAGCTTTCTAGCCAAAGAGGGCTTAAGATAAAAAGCGCGTCTTTTTGCTTCCTGTAAAATTCCTTCGTTTAATACTTTTCTTGAAAACTTGCGGATAAGCGATTCATCGCTGTCTCCTGGCATTTTTTTAACAACTACCATACCTTAACACCCCCTTTTATAACTTTACTTTCCTTCCAATCTTCCCCATCAAATGAATATGAAAATGGTCAATAAGCTGTGCTCCGCCGCCATTTACCACCAAACGATACCCTCTATTTTCAAGTTCCTGCTCTTTAATCAAATTCTTAATTATTTTTGTTAATTTCATCATTAATCCTTCATCATTCATCATTAAAAAATCCCTAATATGCTTTTTGGGCACAATCAAAAGATGAACAGGCGCTACAGGATGAATGTCTGGAAAAACCATAATATCTTCATCCTCATATGTAAATTCTTTAGCAATTTCTTTGTTGGCGATTTTACAGAAAATACAGTTTTCCATAAATAAAATTTCTAATTGCTCTAATTTCTAATTAACCTAAATAAATCCCAATGCCTAAATGACCAATGCTTGCTAACTTTGGTGCTTGTGTCATTATTTAGAAATTAGGTTAATTAGGTCAATTAGATTAATTTTCAAATCTTCTCTAGCACCTTTATTATATCATTAAGCCCCAACTTTGTCGGCCGCATTTTTGGATTCTTAACCGAACCATTAAGAAGCATTTTCTTGCCTATATGTAAATACCACGTCGCGCTTGGATCCATTTTTTTCAACCTCTCATATGCAAGAGTTAAATCAATATTAGCGTCTAGCGTATAGCGTTTAGCGTTTAGTTTTTGGGGTTTTGAACTAGACGCCGCGTCAGACGCGGCTGAAACCGCGTCAGACGCGGCTGGCACGTTTGACGGTGCCGCTACACGCTGATTAACTGAACGCTTTGTCGGTTTTGCCTTTATCCTAACGTAGCCCTTTCGAGGGTCTTTTCGAACTACCACAACATAGGCCATCTTCTGCGCCAATTTAATAACAGAATCATTAATTGTTTCAAACCCTATTCCTTTGCCAAAACGAGTGTCAAACTTTATTCCATTCTTGGCAATCTCTTCTTCTGCCCAAATCCTATTTTCAAACTCATGAAGCACTGCATCAAGACACATCACTACAAATTCAACATAATATTCGTCTTGATTTGGCTTTTGAAGTTTTAATCCATCCAAAATATTAGGCAGCGAAAATTCGTGGTAATCTGCTGTTGGGTCGCCCCAAAAAACCTCTCTAAAGTGATCAATATCCACAACCACCTTTACCATCCTCGAAATTGCCTCCTCTCTATCTCTTTCTTTTTCTGTCTTCTGCCCTCTGTCTTCTAATATCCGTCTTCTGTCTTCTGCCCTCTGTCTTCTGACAAACTGCCACGTTAAGCTTGCCGCACACACGTTCCCATCCGCAGTCTGATGATGGTCCAATGGTCCCAATCCCGTGTCAACATGAATCACCTCATCGTCTTCAATTACCTCTATTGTGTTTTTGATATTTGATATTTGATATTTGATATTTGATATTCTTTCCCCTGCCTGCACAAATTTAACTGTTGCCTTTTCCCATCCCGCTAAAAATCTTTTTATAAGCCAAATAGATGTTATTGCATCCATATCTGGAGAGGTGTGGGTAACTATAATTTTCATAAAGCTAAGTATAACTCATTCAGAGACCCTTGACAAATACCTAAAAATCAAAGACTATATATTTGACATGGACACAAAACAACTTAACCAACTAGATCCAAAGCTTAAGGAAACCTATGAAAGGATTATGGGCACCAAAACTGCACCTTCGCCTTCTCCTAAACCTGTCCAACCACAAGCTATCCAACCACCAAGTCCTTCGCCCAAAAACCCTAGTCCCTTCCCTGCTTCCTTGCCCCAAGCCGCCCAAGGAAAGCAGCAACCTACACCAAAACCCCTTCAACCTCCACTTGGTAATCAAACTCAAGCTACTACTATACAATCAGATGCAAAAACACCAACACCACAGCCTATTCTACAACCTGCTCAAGCTACAAAAAAATCAAACAACATGAGGAAGATTCTTATTGTCATTGGAGCCGTTATTTTTATTATAGTCTATGCTCTTGTCTGGATAAAAATACTCATGTAATTTTCAAGCTAACCTTTTTATAACCTGATCCAAGTTGAGAAGTTCTGTTTTTGAATCTTTTCTGTTTTTCCACTCGATTTTATCTCCTGCCTGCCCTGAGCCTTGCCGAAGGGTCTTTTGCGAAACAACAAGTCTTATCGGAATCCCAATCAAATCCACATCCGCAAACTTCTCTCCTGCCGACACATTCTCTCTGTCATCATACAAAACCTCAACCCC
>CAZPZA010000123.1:0-2906 GCA_964590985.1 uncultured Gammaproteobacteria bacterium | reverse complement strand
CTCTTATAAGTGTTATCTTGTTTGGGATGTTAAATTTGAACTTCATAAGATAACAAGATTTACAGCTATTATAAAAATTTTATTAAGTCAGATGAAACACCCTATCCATAATGCTTGGAGCTTTTGGAGCGGCATTGGGTTATCCGAAGAAATATTATAAGAATTTAATTTTGATAGCGCCTCGTGCTCAATCAAGCAAAAAAGGCAAGCAATCAAGAAAGTACATCAAGCGTGGCACTTCGTTTTAGTCATTAGTTCGTTATGGGGTGGTTTTTTGTCCTTTTTCTGAAAAAGAGCAATTTTAATATTTTTTGAAGTGTCATTTAATGTTCTACAATTATTAGTTTGTGGTTAGTATGTGTTAATTCTATATAAACAATATGTGTAATTTATTTGTAGTATGGCAAGAAAAAGGGCTATGAGTTCAGAGAAAGCAAGTTTTGTTAAATTAGAAGGTCACCGAATTGAGGGTATTTATGCAGGTATAATAGATGGAGAAACAGTAAAAGGGACAAGTAAAAAAGATGTAAGGGACAAACTAGGCAAAATCCATTCTGTTAAAGGTGCTCAGTTGAAATGGCAAATTTTCTTATATGGGAGAAACAGATTTGAGCGGGATTTTGGAAACCTTGGAAAGATATTTATGAAGTGCATAGACAGTTTTCCAGAAAAAAGAGATGACTATGTAAAAAATAAAGATAAATTCAAAACTGTTTTATCACTTAATATGGTCAATTTAAAGAATTACTTAGAAGAAGATAAAAATAGGAATGATTTTTTCATTAAAGCATTTCTAAACAATGAAATAGATTATTTTGTTATATATAACGATGGAATTTTTCATATATTTGATGCAAAAGAAGCGATAAAAAAGTTAGGTACTCTCACAAAAGCAGAGAACTCTAAAGCACAAGGGAAAAATCAAAGAGATAACCAAAAAGTAATTTTTAAGTATGATAATAAAACTGTTGGAGAGATAGAAATGAGAAATGATAGTGAAGTTCATTATAGACAAATTAAATTTTGGGTGGAGAAAAAAGGAACAAAGGAATTACTATTAAAAAATATACCTTTTAACGGCAGAAAAACAGAGAAACTTATTTTTTATGGGAAAACTCAAGATGATTTTTTAAAATGACTAATTGTATAATGTGTAAAAAAGAGATGAAATCACTTTCTCCTAATAGGAAGTATTGTTACGAATGTAGAAAAGAAGTTTTGAAAGTTTGGTCAAGAAAATCTGCTCAAAAAAGGAAATCTCAATGACAAAGAGAAAGAAATCTTATTTAAAAATTAAATATGTAAAAACTGCATTCAAGATTGCAAATGTAGTATTAGAAAAAAAACATCACAAAAATTATATTAAATTAAAATATCTCTCTCAAATCAGAAATGAAAAGGGGAAAATAATAAGGAAGGATAATTAATTTTACTCTACTGGCGGACAGAATACAATTATTTCATGTGATTCTTTAATATGGTTATCGCCATTTTCTATTCTATTCTTTCCTATTCTTGTCTCTCCTTGCCCCATAGTGTATTGCCATCTTGGAAAAAATTGCTTAAATTCTTTGTAATATTCCCTTATTGTTGGGCAATCATTATAAGACAAAATAAAACCACCTTTATGTTTTTTCAATAAACCCATTAATAGTTCATGTTTAAATCCATTGTGATGTACTGGGATATTCCTCATAGGATAGATTCCCTTAAACATTTTCGATTTTTCTCCAATATAGTAAGGGGGGTCACAATAAAAAAAGTCGTTAGGGTATTTTTTAAAAACTTCTTCAAAACTTGCATAACCAACTTTTAGATTTTTTGGCTTAAAATCCCTTATTCTTTCTATTATTTTTCTGTATCTTTCCTCATTTAAATATATGTCAGAAGACCAACCCATAAATCCGGGTCCATAAGAAAGATTAAAATTATACACAAAATAAACTGCTAATGTCAAAGGATCTAATTTTGTTTTTCCTTTCCATACATCATTTAAAATTAACCTTATCCGTTCAAATTCTTCTTTTATTGGTTTTAACTCTTTTAATTTTTCATAAAGTAATTTAGGGTTTTCTATCTGAAATTTCCAGTAATTAACCAAAATATCAAAAATCTCATACCCTCTAACTTTTAAATCTAAATACTTACTTATAGCTATTTCGATAGAGCCACCACCAAAAAAAGGAGAAATTATCATTTTAGTATTATTTGGTAATAATTCAATAACATGACCAACTGCTAGACTTTTCCCACCAGCATATCTTATAGGAGAAACTGCAACCCTTTTATATTTGTTCATGCTCTTGGGATTTTTACTTCTTATTTTTGATAAGAATACTTCTTTTTTACTTTTTAAAATACTCTCCTCACTTAGTATTTTTTCCTCTTCAAAATAATATGATAATTGTCTATTCATTTTCTTTTGCGACTTTTTTACCTAAATCAGTAATCTGATAAAGTCGCCCTCTTTTATCACTATCATTTAAACATATAACAAGATTATTATCTTTCAGGTCTTTTAAAAAGTTACTAACATGATTAAGTCTAATTTTTGTCTTATCTGAAATTTCTGAAGGTGTAAGATAATTAATATCAGTTAAACTCATTAAAATCTTTTTTCTGTATTCAGAATTTTTAATAATGCTAATACCCTTTATCATTTGCTTATCCATGCATCGTTGCAATGCACGGTTTTATATATAGTTAGTCACATATAACGCACATACTAAACACATATATAAATGTTTCGTTTCATTAGTTCTCCCCACCCCTCATTCGTTTTTCGTTCGTCCGGTAAAAATGTCACCTATCAATCGGCTGCCATCAGTTTGGATTATCTAAAAACTGCAATAAAAACCGCAAAGTATTTTAATAAGGGCTTAAATTAGCTATCCTTATGAAGGAAG
>CAZPZA010000122.1:0-2910 GCA_964590985.1 uncultured Gammaproteobacteria bacterium | reverse complement strand
TAAAGGGTGTATTGCAAGCCCACTCCATTGTCGTTGTCTTTGCCATTTAGCTCTACACTTACTGTTGAGCGATACCAGTTATCTTGTCCCCCTTTACCCTGAATAATAGCCTCTGTTGTTGGCGCAGTATTGTCTTTTACCTCACCCATTATTGCAAAGTGAGAAAAATGAGTTGTTTCTGCAGTAATTGTTTTGTTTTCCTTGTCTAGGATTGAAGAAAGAGCCTCCCACTGATTTGTTTGAGGATTGAGAAAGTAAATCTTAAGAGTGTCTTCGTTGATATTGAATAAATCAGCGTCTTGATAGTTGTATGTTATCTTAATTGGCTCTAGAAACTCTGTAACTTTTTGGTTAAGAGTATCTATTGCGTCTAGGAAAAAGGAGGGGACAATGCTTTTAAGAGCAACAGAAGCAAATTCAAAGGGACCATTTTTGTAGGTTAGACTAAACTTTGTGTCCAAAGCTCCGCTTGGCACTGCTATTTGTATAGCATCCAGAACAATTGTTGCGCCATTTGTTGGAACTGGTGTTGACTTAGGCGGTGTTCTTGGAACAAAAAGATTAAAACTAGGTGTGCCGTTTCTATTGCCATCAGACCACTCTGTCCAGGGATCAGTCTCTTCTCCTTCCCAGCCTAGGGGATCATTCACGCCATAGGGATAATCATCGTCAAAATTATTATTGCTGTTTGTATCTTTAAACACAGAGAAGTGAATATGGGGTCCGCTTGTATTGCCTGTCATACCAACTCTGCCAATCATTTGTCCTTTGTCAACAGATACGGTTTCTCCCTCTCTTGACACAATAAGATCGTCATTTCCTAAATGCTCATACCATGTTTGATAGCTATTGCCATGATCAATTTTAATAACATTGCCAGCGCCACCACTATTCTTGGCAGATTTAAATGTGGCAATGCCAGAGGCTGCGGCTAGAACAGGAGTGTTGAGTTGGACACCGTTTTGTAAGCCATAATCATAACCATTGTGAGATTTGTAAAAAAATGTTTTTTCTTTTCCTGTGTAGATAGTGACATTTTGAATGCAGCATGGGATATTTTGCAAAGGATATCTATGATCAAACCATGATGCAGGATTAAATGCGACATCTTCAAAACTTTTTCCTTGAGCCTCATAATCCCACGGGAGATCAAGGAAGGGTTGGATTGGAACATCAAGGCTTACGCTTACTGCCGCAAGGCTTGGTATGTATCTTCCTGCAGAGATTGAATCAATGCCCGATAGATTTGGAACCTGTACCGCAATAAGGTCTTTTACATTCCACTGCCAGACTGTGCCATCTTTCTTTAGAGCAATGCCAATTCCTACACCAAGATCATTGGAATATGCCACATCAGCCTCTATCACATTGGTCAATTCAGGTATTTGTCTGGGATTAGTGTCTTTAGGCCAAGCTCTACCAGCTCCCCACTCAAACACAGTGCCTTCTTCTGACAACGCAGCACTGCTAAGGTCTTTTGCCCAAACACTTTTTATCCCACTAATATTTGGAATTTGAGTGGGACTTGGTTGTTCTGGGAACCCGACATTGAGAATAGACCCTAGTTGACCGTCATACAATCTTCCCCAACCCCAAACAGTTCCATCTTTCTTAACAGCAAGACTATGACAACACCCAGCCGCAACAGATATAGCATTACTCATTACCTTTCTTGGGCTAGGAATCTTACTGCAGTTATATAAAGTACATCCAACGCCTATTTGTCCAAAGTTATTTGCGCCCCAAGCAAAAACACTACCGTCTGATTTCAAAGCAATGCTGTGAGTGCCGCCTGCATCAATTGCGATAATGTCAAAGAAATCACTAAGCCCTTTCTCCTTTGTTGCAGTCAGAGTAGAAGTTATTCCATCCATGGGAGCTCCCCATGTCCAGACTGTGCCATCTTCTTTAAGCGCCAGACTATGAATTTCACCTGCAGCAATTGCTTTTACATTTGTTAGATATCCTCCTTGAGAACTCTTTACTTGAATAGGTTCTCTGGTTTCTCCGCCAACCTCTCCATTACCCAGCTGTCCATAGTCGTTTCTTCCCCAAGCCCAAACAGTACCATCTTTTCTTAAGGCAAGACTGTGAATTCTCCCCACAGACACAGCAGCAATGTTTGTTAAACCTCCCTTTTGAGAAGACTCCAGTGTTTTGCTATCCCATTCCCAGACACTTCCTGGTTTTAGCCCTATTGCGTCTACCCTGGCAGAGCAAAGAAGAAGATAAGAGGAAAAAAGAAGAAGAAATGCAAGAAATCTAGTAAAACCTAGAAGCTGGGCAGAGAACTTCATGTTTTTAATATATCAAACTTTTGTATCTCATGGAAAGTTTCTTTTAACCTTCTTTGATTTTCCTCATCTCCACCAAATCCCAAAGCATATCATTTATCTTTACTCTGACATCCTTAAGCAGTTCGTCGAGTTGTTGGGTTTTATCTTGCAGGTCTGATAACTCACGGATTGTATTTTTGATTTGCGTGTCCATAATTAAATTGTATAACACACAAAGTAACTATTGTCAAGTATTTGATAGCAAGAATATTATATACAATTTTGTCTGTTTTTTAGTATAATACAACTTTATGATTACAGCAACGCTAGGCGGACTCATAAAAGATTTCAGAATCAAAAAAAGATTATCTCAATTTGAGGTCTCTTTGCGCATTGGTTGGAAAGACACAAGCAGGCTTTCAAAAATAGAACAAGGAAGAGTCGGGAAACCAACTAGGGAGACTATTGAAAAAATCATCAAAGCCCTAGAATTAAACGAGCCAGAGAAAGGTCAGCTTTTATACGCTGGCAGTTATTTGCCTACTGATGAGGAAATTGAGAATATAATTAAGAAAGTGAAAAGTAAAATAGATAACTGGCGTTATCCTGCTTATTTGATGGATTTTAGCTGGAG
>CAZPZA010000121.1:0-2940 GCA_964590985.1 uncultured Gammaproteobacteria bacterium | reverse complement strand
AAAGAGAGAGACGGATTCTCAATCCCCGCAATCGCAACATGACTATACAGGAGAAACTCACGATTTCAGAGTAAATCCTTTTAGTTCAGGCCAGAGTCAATTCCCGCAGTTTGAAGATACCGCAGGTTTTCAAGATATCCAGACACGCATTGAGGCGGCAAAATCAAATGGCTGGGGCTCGCAACTGGCCGGATTTATCGGCAGTAATAAAAAACGGATTTTTGTGCTCGCGGCAATAGTTGCGCTGTTTACGGCAAGTTCATACTTGTCAGACAAAGCCAATCAAAATCCCTCTGGAGAGGAAAAATCTGCCAGCATCGCCGGTATATCGCAAAACAGCCCGGATCTTCTAGGGTCTGGGGGTGACAAAAGCCTGGAAAAGGATGCTCGGATTGAAGGGCCAAAGCCTTTGAACATAGAATTAGATCAAGATGGCAAGGTAGTTATCAACGACGGAGAGGAAGAAAAGTCTAACGCCGGAGAACTTTTCACCCAGGCTCGCAACACTGATTCTTCGGAGGAAAATATAACTGTGTCCGCCGATGCAATTACAATATCAGCTCAAAAGGGCGAAGGCATCACCCATCTTGCGCGGCACGCCTTGGCTGAATACTTAAAAGATTCCGGCAAGACCCTGACCGCCGAACAAAAAGTTTACGCGGAAGATTATGCCCAAAACAAGACCGGCTCTGAAATGCTGGAGGTTGGCCAAAAACTTTCCTTCTCCAAGGATTTGTTAAAAGAGGCAATTGAAAAAGCAGAGGCGCTTAAGAGTTGGCAAATTGAGAATCTAAAGCAATACACAGCAACCGTTTCTCTCTTATAAAATTTCTTTTCTTCTTATTTTGTGAAAAGAAAGCATTTATCCTAAAGCCCCCCGGCAGTCGCCGGGGGGCTTTAGGCGATTAAGACATGACAAAACAAAAGCCGCTAACTAGAGCGGCTAACTTTTTGACTTCCTTCTTCTACTAATTTTTCCAAGTACTGATATTGCAACCAGCGCCCGGCAGCCGGATTCCCGTGCTCTGCGATTCTTACATCTTCCATCATCCTGTCTATTCGCCTTTCCAGCCTTGTGGTGGTGGCCATATACAATATTTCATAGATGACTGCAATCACTCCAATCACTATCCAAAACGGCACGCGCCGTGTAGTCCAAATCACACCACCTAAAACCTTACCCATCAGGACACCTCCTTGCTTATTGATTTTCTTGTTCCGCCAACTATGGACAATGTCTCGCCTGCGGCATCCGCTAATGCGACAGAAATATCACTTTTTACTGTACGCCCCAGCGATGCGGCAAGGGCGATCGCCAAACAGCGATGCATTCCTTCTATAATAACGATGCCGTTATCGGCGAGTAAGCCGGTAATAGT
Source organism: uncultured Gammaproteobacteria bacterium (assembly GCA_964590985.1). GTDB lineage: Bacteria > Patescibacteriota > Microgenomatia > Levybacterales > UBA12049 > CAZPZA01. The sequence continues at coordinate 1,561 of CAZPZA010000121.1, read as the reverse complement.
TGTTTCTTTTGGAAAATCGTTCATCAGTTGCCGCACATAGTCGTGCTGCTCAATCTCGGGATTCTGAATAAGCTGATTAAAAGTCGGCAATTCGTCGCCTGCATAATACTTTTCTTTCCAGCCTCTAAATGGCCCTCCGTGAAACTTCGGCACGCTGCCCAATGGGTCAATGATCTTGTAAAAATGCCATTCGCGATCCGCGCATCTAAACCCAGTGGAATAAACCTTTCGCCATTCTTCCCAAGAATTAAAGCCCCTTTCTTTGTAATGCGCTTCCCAATTAGGATTACTGGCTTCTGTCGCCCGCCAAATCTCAAAAACCTCTGGCCAACTTAACAGTTTTATATATTCAAAATCTTTTGGATTTAGATTAGTCATCATCAGTGGTGCACTTGACGGTTAAATGCGCGGGAACGAATTCTACCTTGATACTAATATAACTACACCGTTTTGTATATTTACAGTTTTATACATTTATGTTAAATAGTCATTGGTCTCTTTGGGGATATTAGTTCTTAGAATACGGAGGTGCTTGATTGGGCGCGAGAAAAGCGATACGAATTCAGCCGAAAAGATATGAATTAGTAAGGTTGCGAGGTGATCCATCCGATAGAAATCATCATGCGATTATATTCAGCAATGTGCTACCCTGCGAAAAATTAACGCCGAAAAGCATTCTTCCCGCATTGGCCACTTGGACTCCGACAGGTCATGGCTGGGTATCCAAATGGAATGTTATTGACCACGACAAAGTGGAAGAAATTCTAAAGGCTAACTCCAACCCAGAAAAACATGATGAAAAACAGACAAAGGAATTGGCGCTACTGATTCCTCGCTCACTCTGGATTTGGCTTATTCCCAACTGGATAATGCCCCTGCAATCCAAAATGCGTCTTTTCTATCTGGAAGCGCAAGTATCGCCGGAAGCCGATGCTGTCCCAAGCCAGAGATTAAACAGACGTTAGAAGAACTTTTAAAGTCTCCTCCGCGCATTTTTGCCAAGAGAATTTCTCGGCCTGAAGAAGGCCTTTTTTTATTAGAGAAGAAGCGAGTTTTTCACTACAAAGCACTTCTTTCATCACCCAAGCAATATCGCTTATTTTAAAAGGGTCAACAAGCAGAGCTGCGTCTTCTGCGACTTCCGGCAAGGATGAGCAGGCTGAAGTAATCACCGGCGTGCCGGCGGCCATTGCTTCTAGCACCGGAAAGCCAAAGCCCTCATAGATACTCGGATAAACAAACGCGCTTGATAACTTATACAGCGCCGGCTTATCGGCGTCATCTATAAAGCCGATATATCGGATATCATTTCTATATTTAGACTTTTTGATTGTGTTAAAAACGTCTCTATACAGCCAGCCGGGTTTACCAGCGATAACCAAACTTACAGCATCTATACAAAAGTAAGACGATCGTCTTACTTTTGTATATTCACTTTTGTAATAATTCTTCAACAATTCAAATGCCTTGATCGTGCCGTAAACATTTTTTCTCGGCTCAATAGTAGAAAGCGAGAAAACGAAATTATCCGGCAAATTATACTTTGCTTTAACGCGCCGCA
>CAZPZA010000120.1:0-2950 GCA_964590985.1 uncultured Gammaproteobacteria bacterium | reverse complement strand
CCACAAGTAAAACTGCCTATTGCTATTTTGTCTAGAATGTTTTATACTTATTACAGTAAAAATCCCTCCTTTCTCTGAATTCTCATGAATTCTACGAAGACTTAGGAGAGGAGAAGACAGAGATTTTAATGAAAAGCAAAACCCCAAGAGAAAATTCTACCCAAGGCCTCTTTATTGCGCCAAGCGCTTCTTGTATTAAATTGTTTTTATGAGAGGAGGTGAGATTACAATTTCAAATTTCAAATTTCAAATTTCAAATTTCAAAAATACAATAATTTTGACTTTTGAGTTTTGACTTTTGAGTTTTTATATGGCTTTTAAAGATAAAACATTGGTTTGCAGAGACTGCGGAAAAGAATTTACCTGGACTGCTTCGGAACAAGAGTTTTATGAACAAAAAGGTTTCCAAAACGCGCCAGTTAGGTGCGCTTCTTGCAGAGCTCTAAAAAAAGCTCGCATGGATGGAGATCGCGGTGGACAGCGCCAGTCGTTTGAAATTACCTGTTCGGAATGCGGAAAAAAAGATTCTGTGCCATTTCAGCCGCGAGGCGATAGACCTGTTTATTGCAGAGACTGTTTTAGAAAACACAGAAACGGATAGTTTCTATTCTAAGGTATTCTAAGGGGACGCCTTACAAGGGGACGCCTTACGAAACTGCTCTTTATTCTTTTTGTTCCTTCTCTGTTTGTTCCTTCTCTGTGGGTGGTGGAATTTCAACTGGCGGTTTTTGTGCTGGAAGGCTTGAAGAGGGTTGATTTATTTCAAGGGGTCCAGCAGTTTGTGTAGCTTGTTTGGCGCTGACTTCTTCCTTTCCTTTTTGAGTAAGAGTGTTAATCTCCTCTGTTATTTGTTTAAGACCAGAAGGATCGTTTGCAACCAATGTTTTTACGATTTCATATTGAGCAAGAGCCTGCTCCGTCTCGCCTTTTTTTTCTAAAGCGTGACCTAGGTTATAATAGGCGTTGGCAAAGTTTGGTTTTAGTCTTACTGCAACTTGGAACTGATTTTGAGCCTCGTTCCATCGCTCCAATTGATAATATATTCCTCCAAGCGTTAAATATTGTACGGGATTATTGGGATTAAGAATAATTGCTTGCTGCTGTGTTACAATGGCAAATTGATCGGCGTTTTGGCCAAAACCTATTAAACCCCTATAAATACTGGATAGGTTTTGCCAGTTGAGAGCTGTGTGAGGCGCTATTGCTGTGGCTGCTCTAGCAGAATTTATTGATTGTTGGATTAGGTTTATTATATTTTGCTGCGTTTGTTGGTCTGGTGTTTCGCCTGGTTTTATTTGAGAAGCAAGGGAGTTGGCTAGCGCCAAATTTGTTTGGGAATATATTCTATAGAAGCCATCTCGATATGGGAATTGATTTATTGCTTTAGTTTGATCTTGATAAGTGAGTACTCCTTTGTTTTGCGATGCAGCCACAATAGATTTTTGAAAAGTAACATCAGAAAGCGTGTATTGAGCGGTATAGTAACCAATGCCTAAAACAAAGACAAAAACTATTATATTTAAAGAAAAAGGTAAAAGCCTGTTTTGAAATGAGGTTTTTCTTCCAGCTGTAGATTCAATAGCCAGAAGACCTTTTTTTAATGCAACAATTTGAATATCCACCTCAAAGAAGCGAGCAGGTTTTTTTCCAAGGGTTGCCTCATAGGTTGTAAATAAAGCAAGTAGCATAAATAGCAAAGTTTGAGTAACAAAAGAAAGGGGTAGAAAAAACGCTCCTGCCAAAGTCAATAAAACAGAAATGACTATGGGATTCTTTAGGCTATTTATTGCCTCGAGAACCACTTTTAAAGACAGAAAAATAAATGAAAGAAAACCCAAGACTCCAGTAGTAGCAAGAAGTTCCAAAACAAAGCTTGAGGATCGAAAAAAGGTTAGATTCCAAAGAGTCTCGTTTTGATTAAAGCCAATTTGCTTAAACCTTGAAAAATCTATAGAATATGTGCCAACTCCGCTTCCAAACAAAAAACCTTTAAGTGTCCGTCCAGTATCTTGCGAGATAGCTGCAAAAGCTGTTTGAAAGCCTGTTTGAAAAGGCAGAATAGTTGGCTTTTGTTTATACATTAGTTGATAGATTGTTATAATTAGACCGGCAAAAACGATAATTGGTACTATAAGAAGCGTTGCAAGCAAAGCGCTGCGTTGATTAATGTTAATGCTTTTTCCAAGATTTTCTAGCTTGGCAAAAGACAAGAGCCGTAAAATGCCATAAATTGCGATTGGAGAAACAGCAGAGAGATAAATGGATTGATCAAGCAGTGTCCCAACAGGCGTAAATGTTTCTATTTGGGCAAAAGGATAGGGAAGAATGTAGATTCTAAAAAACGCTAAAATTGATATTAACGAAGAAACAGCGGTTCCAATAATAAGAGAAGCAGCCAAAAAGACTATAGAGTTTTTAGTTTTGGCAGTATTAAGGATTGAAAAATAGACAATTACGGCAAAAAGAGCGATAAAAAAAGAAGTAAAAGCATCTGCTTTATTTACAGCAAAAATTGCCGAGAGCAACAAAGAAAGGACAAAAAGTACAATTGGTAGGTCAAAGGGAGTTCTTATGACCCTTAATTTTGCTTCAACAAGCGTTTTGATCGCTAACAAAGAAATGGCCAACAGAGATGCTATTGCCAATAGTGCCTGTTTGGGAATAGCAAAAGAATCGGTTGTTAAATTAGAAAGCGCAAAGGGGAAGAAAAAAAAGAAGGCTGCGAGCAGAAAAAGAGCTATTTTTTCAAGGTAAAAAGACAAGTCGTTTTTCGTATCCATATCAATTAGGCTTTAGTTAATTAGCGTCTAGCGTTTAGTTCGGAACTAGTTTTTGTTAATAATAATCTATCAATGAGAAAGTATAATGTCAAGGAGTAAGCGAGCAAAAGGTCGGTTTCTGTTGCATTCCCCAAAAGGCATGGGTATACTGGAAATAAGAAGCGCAAAAT
>CAZPZA010000119.1:1866-2957 GCA_964590985.1 uncultured Gammaproteobacteria bacterium | reverse complement strand
CTTTCCCCCCTAATTTTTTTCATTTAGTCGCCTGAAATTCAGTTTTCGGAATTTCATATATTATGTTAATTGACGTATTCGTTGATACCACACCTACTCCGCTGTCTTGTGTTATCACTAATCTGTCTCTTAAAGAATTAAATGGTATAAAAATATTGTCAATATCGACAGTAAAATTAACGCTGCTTAATGCTCTATAAAATTTAAAAAAATCTGTTCCGCCCATAGCTAAACTGATTTCTAAATTTGTAGTTACATTAAACCTTTGATGCTGAAAATATCGTCTAATGATAGAGCCTAACGGAATAATATTAATTAAATCTATTGTGATTGTTCCGCTCCAACCGTCTTCTCTATGTAATACTCCTCCCTTAATTTCTTTGAGAGGAATAGTAACAACTTGAGGATATTTAAATTCCGGTTGTAAAGGTTGAGAAGGTATTAATCCTAGAAAAGATTTAATTTTTCTTTTTACCATATTCATTAACTAAAAAAATTTGCCCGCCTGAAAGAAGATATTTTTTTCCACTATTATCTATGAAAATTACGCTTTGAATTAATCCTTTAATTCTATCAGCTTCTTCTGGAGTTATAGTAATCATTTTTTGATATAGTCGATAAATCCTACAATCATACCAGACGATACAACTGTCGCTGTTGCAGTCGTATTGTTTATTGTTATCGTCGTATTTCTTTCTAATTTAAGAGGGACAGGAAAAGAGATAGTAAGACTATCATTTTGAGCTGTTAGAGATATCCCTCTAATTACCATAATACTAGCCAATTGAGCTCCTTCTGGAGTTAAATCAATAGAACTTGCTAAACTTGTAGCTGAAGCATCTTTAATCATAGACATTTGTGCTGCTAAAAGATAAAAATCTTGATTAGCCGGAGTAGTGAATATTGTAGCAGCTGTGGCATTAGAAGCCGTAGCATTCTTGACAATATTACAAAATCTTAAAAGTTTAGGATTAATTTCTATTGTCGGAACAATAAGCTTCTGAATATCTTTCTCTTCCATATCCATAGCAAATTGTAATCCAGCTGCTTCTTGCAATTCTTTAACAGTATCCGAATTAGTTATTTTCATT
>CAZPZA010000119.1:0-1766 GCA_964590985.1 uncultured Gammaproteobacteria bacterium | reverse complement strand
CCATCAGCCATTATGCGATAAGGTTGCCCATGTTTAGTATAATGTATTGCTTTTCCGCCTCTATGTTTTGTTTTATGTCGTCTTAATTTTCCTTTTGGGCTAGTTCTGTGCTTAATTTTTCTTCGTCTATTCTGTGAGCTCTTTTTTCGACGAGAAGAAGATTTTTTCTTTCCAAACCAAAAGAAAGGATTAATTGATTTTCCTATGCCTATACTCCCTATTTCTTCGACTTCAATTCCCATTTTTATCTCTTTCTTTTCTTTCTTTTTAAGCTTTTCTTTTTTCTTTTACGTTTAACAGCTTTCTTTTTTCTTCTCTTTGAGGGGGTTGGGGGGGATACTTTCTCTTTTTTAGTGGGGGGTTTTTCAATTTCTGCCTGTGCGGGCATAACTGCAAAAGACTTCGCTTGAATTTCTGCTATTCTTAAATCTCTTTCAGTTTGAATTTTAGCTAATTCAATCTGTTGTTTTCGCAACTCTTTATCTGATTGTGCTTGAATTTCAGCTAATTCTTTTGCTGAATTAGCCTGTATTTTTGCGATATTGCGATTTTCCTTGTCTATATCTATGTTCTTGTCTCTATCGCCATCTATTGCGTTTTTAAGGGCAATTCCACCGCCTACCAAAGCTCCTAATCCAACTATATCCGCTCCTGCTGTCAAAATTTTATCTTTTGTCGAAATATCAGGAGATAAAAAAAGCTCTTTTTGACGAGACACTTCTCCACTAATAAGTCCTATTCCAGCTGCTACGGGATTAATACCAAATGCCGCCGCTGTTTGTACTGTCTTAACTGATGGTTTTTCTCCCGTCGCCAAAACGAAAGCTGCCGTCGTGCCGGCAGCTCCTACTACTGCTTTTTGAGCTGCTGGAGCAGATGCAATTTTAGAAATTAATGACGAGCCAAAAGAAATTAATTTTTTTCCTGCTGCAATTCCTACAGCAGTAGGAGCTGCTATTAATGTAGCTGCACTACCGAGAATAATAGCAGCAGCTCGACCTTTACTTTCAGAACCAAAAACCGCTTTACGCCGAGCTGCTCCTTCTTCTGCCGTTGGAAAAAAAACCATTATGTTATAGAAAAGCGAGGCAATCCGTCAAGATTTCGCTTTTCTTCCTCTTTTTCTTCCTCACTATGACGCTTTTGTTGAAATCTGCGAAGGATTTTATCCCTTATTAAGTCGTGTGAACTTTCAATATCCATCAATCTTGCTTCAAAACCAGCGATTTTTTTATTAAATGCTTCAATTTTAGCATTAATTTCTCTTAAATCCACGTTATTTTGACGTTTCCAGAACATTTTAGGGGAAAAGTTTATAAGGTTTTGTTGCCAAAACCCTATAAAACCATCAAAAAAGGTGATAAAACAAAGAAACTCAACAATAAAAAGGTTTCGGAAATAACTCTTAATTTTCTGCCGAAAGGATAAACAAACTCTTGCGAGGCAATGCTAATGTTTATCTGGTGTCAATGACACGAACCCGAGATTTTTAAGGAACTAATCGAGGGGAAAATGCGGATACGGGCAAGCCTTTTTTTGATTGTCTGGCTATACGCCAACGAAGTTTTATGAGCGTGAAAATTTCAGGTAACCCTCCCTTTGGCTTCTAATGGACGAAGAGAAGAGAGTGGTGCTGTTGTTTCCGGCATTGATGAGATTTTATTAATTTTGAGAGGAGAGGAGGTAGCAAATTTTTGAATTTCAGAAAAAAGGGGGGTGTCTGTCTCTTATACACATCTGACGCTGCCGACGATCTTACGCGTGTA
>CAZPZA010000118.1:0-2967 GCA_964590985.1 uncultured Gammaproteobacteria bacterium | reverse complement strand
ACCATAATTGTTAAATTATACGATAATGATTGCCTCTACTTTCAATAAAAGCGAGAATGCCATTAAACAATACAAAAATAGTTATGGCTAAATAGTAGTCTTCGATAGCTCCGAAAAGCATTCCAAATCCAACAAGCAATAGAACGAAACCATCGTACATAGGATTTTTAAGGTATGTGTATATGCCAATATTTAACCACTCAGTATTTTTTTCGGGGAAAAAGAATCTTTTCCCCATTGCCATTTCAAACCCACCGAGTCGGAGATAGCTAGATACGACTAACCAGAGTCCGATTCCTACGAGGAAGATACCGAAAGAAAACGCATTTGGAGAAACCTTTTGGAAGAAATATATTTGAGCTCCTACGACCCAAAGAAATAATAATCTCCAAAGGTTACCGTTAACAATGATGTGTCGATGCCACACCTTCTCGCGAATTCCTATCGGAACGTTTTGATTGCGCTGTACCCAAAGCAAAGTTAACGCATGGCTTAAGGTGACAATAGTTGCAAAACCCATAATTGCTGCAAGCATGATTAAAATAGCCTTCTAATGCTGGTGTTCGCTGTCGCCGCCGCAACCGTCCGAAAGATTCCACACTTGAGTTACCTGTTCGCCAGTGAATCCTGACTCACGAATGAGATATTTGCCAAGCCCGCCATAGACAGGTCATCGCCAGCACTTGCAACAACAAGGCCCTTTCTCGCTTGAGTTCTGCATGGCGTAGTCATACGCTTTCTGCTCTTCCGATGAAAGCTCCATATCGTAATACTGCATGAGTTCCTTGGCAAGTCTTGCTTCGATATCGTATGGATCGTCTGGAATTTTATCGATATTCTGACTAGTTATGGATTTAAATTTCTTTAATCCTTCAACTTGTTCGCTATAGCGATGGACGCTCATCGGACTGCAACACGAACCGCGCAGACGCTCGTCATCCGCCATTGAAGTGATAGAACTTCTGAAAGACGTTGAACAGGATGAATTGCCGTTTTTGGAGAGGTAATCAAATCCTGCCGCAAGAGCCTCACTCACGATATGAGATGATGATTTATTCGAGAGATCGAAGGCGGACCCAGAAGAAAGGTAGAAGTACCCTCCAACAAGAATTGCGATAGCAACAATTGTGATTTGTAATTTTTTATTCAGCATAAATTTATCATATCACAAACCCCCAAAACTTTATAACAAATAGTTCCACACTATCAAGCAGTATGCTTTCTTATCCTAAATTTTTCGGCAATGCGCTGCATATTTCTATTTTTAAGAATTTTTGATAAAATAAGTCCGTAGTATGATTTCAGCAACACAAAGACAAGAAAATGGAACAATTAGCCTCACAATAACAATACCATCTGGCGATGTAAAAAAGGCATGGGACGAAATGGTAGAAAACGCTGTAAAAGATGCAGAACTTCCGGGATTTAGAAAGGGAATGGCACCAAAACACTTGGTGGAAGAAAAGCTGGACAAAACAAAAATAAAAGAAGATGTTCTTAAAAAATTGCTTCCTCAATATTATATAGAAGCTGTAAAAGAAAACAATATAAACCCAATTCTAAACCCCAAAATTCATGTGGAAAAACTAGAAGACCCGACTTCCGACAAAATCCAAGACTGGAAGTTTACAGCTCTTACTTGTGAGACACCAAAAATTGAGCTTAATAACTACAAAGACAAGATAAAAAGCTTGACTGCGAAAGCCAAAATAGTGGTGCCTGGCAAAGAATCACAAGAAGTAAAGTTTGAAGATATAGTAAAAGCATTGATGGACAGTATAAAAGTAGATATTCCAGAAATTCTTCTTGAAAGCGAAGTAGATAGGCTTCTTGCACAAACATTGGATGAAATAAAAAGACTGGGGCTAACCCTTGATCAGTATCTTCAATCAAGCGGAAAAACTCCGGAAAGTTTGCGAGAGGAATATAGAACAAGGGCAAGAAACGACATTATTTTGGAATTAGCGTTGCAAAAAATTGCCAAAGACGAAAAAATAACAGTTGAGAGAAAAGAAATAGAAGAGGCGATCCAAAAAGCCAAAGATCCAAACGAGCGGAAAAACCTAGAAAATAACCGCTATTTGCTCGCTAACATAATAAGACAGCAAAAAACCCTTGATTTTCTAAAAAGTTTGTGATATAGATAGATCATGAATAATTCAAAAATGAAAACCAAACAATACATAGATAAAAACCCGGTGGAATCTGTGCGTGATTCTACTAACTTAACTGCAGCTGTTGCCAGATCGTTTAAGCAAGACGTAGCACAAGGCATGGCAGCTGATTTTTGGCAACAATTTTTGGGTTCTAAAAGAAGCGAGAAAAATGCTAAAGAAGCAAAAATGCAAGGGGATTTGGTAGAAGGGCAAGAAATATCAATTGCCAATCTTCAAAAAGCAAAACTTTCTAAAGAAGAACGTGCTAAACCTCGTGTGGAGGCTGGAATTGATTACAGAAGTGAAATTCTTCATGGAGAAAAAAGAATCCAACAAAGACAAAATCAAGAAATCGCAACCTCGATACAAGAAATACTTGCCGAGCTTAGGAAACTTGCTAGCTCGTCCAAACAATTGGAAGTAGAATTTAAAACAGTTACAGTAGAACAACGAATAACCAAACCAGGGAAATATCACTTATCTTTATTCCAATGGATATTGGCAATTGTAAAACAAGCGAGACTTAAGATAGAAGATTCAAAACTTTGGCTTGCCACTACCAAAACCAAACACGCCAAAAAGGGAGTTTATTGGACAAATACAGACGAAAAAGTGGGCGGAACTTCTTACAGCCTCTCCAGCGAACGCGTGGTAGCAACGCAGACTGGATAAAAATTTTCTATCTTGACAGAGAGGCTTTAAAGTGTAGATAGTTGGCTTATCAAATTGAGAATTTATCCGAAATTCTATGAATCTAAAGAGTTTATCAATTAGATTTATCCTTCTTATTACCCGTTAAGGGCGGGAGGAT
>CAZPZA010000117.1:0-2987 GCA_964590985.1 uncultured Gammaproteobacteria bacterium | reverse complement strand
CAAACCGAAACGTGGAGAGGATTTGACCATAAGGTAATAATTTTATCTTGTTGTATACATAGACTCTGAAATCTTAACTAATTCACTCTTAGAAAGAGTACAAGGACAATAACAATCTAAAGAGCGGAGTATATCATCATCGTACCACCACAGCTCGCGAGTTTCCTTAGCTATTGTGCATATTCCTGAATGCCACGTTGCATAATGAGCAGGTCTCCCATTCACCAGTATCTGTGTCTGCTCTTTCCCATCCTTAGTTTCAGCTTCAAACGAAGACCTGCTTGACTGCTTTACTTGAAGTACTTGTCTTTCTACTCCGTATTTAACATACTGGATTTTATCTACAGATTCTACTTCCTTCTTCCACCCCCAAGGGATAAACGACGGATATAATATTTGGTCAGTTTCTCTCCCTTTTTGAATTGCCTGTTTTTGCGTAAGCCTTTCTTGATCCCGCCTGGGCTGGTGAATGGATCTACGTTCCTCTATTCTATTATGCGATTCTAGAAAAGAGGATCCCCCAATTACTCCTGCTATAACTATAAGGACTATACCCAATTCTATCAAAGTGGCTTCAAACAATACTCTTTTCGTATTTGTTAAATTGCTTTTCATACGTATTTGATACCAAATAAAAGGAGTAGTAAGTAACGAAAATATTAGTGCACCTCCTCCAATAAAAATCCAAATAGCCAACGCTATGCATGATAAATCTTCACAACTAGAGCTAGTATTAACTGTCCACCTAAGAAGGATTATTCCTCCAATAGTAAGAAGAATATTAAAAATCGCAGCGATTACAAGTGCCACTGTCTTGTTCTTCCAGATTCCAATCCCAATAAGGAGAAAGAGTGCAGCTATAGGAATATAAAAGGGTATTAAGTGCCAAGAAGCAATAAATGAAAAAGGTAAAAGTGGTAACACAAAATAAATAATCGCAAGTAGTTTCGATCTAATAGCTTTAACAACTGTAAATGAGAGAACTAATATAAAAACAAGAAATAAGCTATAATGTGTCAAAAGATATACAATTAGTTGATAGAAGAAAAATAACCAACCTAATAATAGGTTACTTTTAGTGTATTCCCAAAAAAGATCAAAGTTTTGAATAAAAGTTATAATAAAAAGAGATATGATGGAAGCACTAGCGAACATTACAACAATAAACTTCCAGTTTATTTTGATTAGAGGTTGTGGTTGTTGGTTTTGCTGTTCCATATGGTTTTAGTATACCAAAACTTTTGAGACTTCGTAAGGCAATAGAAATTGAACTTTGGTTGATTTAATTTTTGTTGATCCTTGAAATCCAAGATTGACAACAAAGGCATGCTTTGGCTTGTACGCGTTCAAAAAGCTACGGAAGCTTCTTGAAATTTCTGGAGATTTCAAAGTCGTTGCTTTTACTTCGATAGGTGCGGGTTCGCCAATGCGATGCTCCAAGACAAAATCAACTTCTGCCTTTTCCTTCGTTCTCCAAAAATGAAATTCTGCATCGGTCTGCTTGCGGAGGTCCGAAAAAAGAAAATCCTCAAGAATTGCTCCCTTATCGCGCCTTCCCTCAAAACCCTTGAGGTCGGAAAGGGCAAAGTTACGAAACCCTGCATCGAGAAAATATACTTTTGGCATCTTGGTTAGCTCTTTGCGAACATTGCAGAAAAAGGGAGAAATTCTCTCAATAACAAAGGTCTTCTCTAGAATCTCAAGATACTTTTCAACAGTTTTCCGTTCTACGTTTAGAGTACTACTTAACTCTTGAGTATTCACAAGTTGACCAACCTGGGAGGCGAGTATAGAAACAAGATTCGTAAAAGCGGTAGTATTTTTGATCTCAAGAAACCCAATGATGTCTCTCTCTATGTAGCTTGAGTAAATTTCTTTAAGAAACTGCTCTTTTGCTTCAATGTTTTCTTCAAGTATGATTTTAGGATAGCCGCCCCAAACAAGAAACCGAAAAAGGTGTTCTGCTATTCTCTCTCTTGTATAATGCGAGGGTTCTTTTTCGCTCACGAGTTGCGCCACCGAAGCATCCTTTGCAGATATATATTCATGGAAGCTCAATGGATAGAGATGAAATATCCTTTTTCTTCCCGTAAGAGGTTCATGAATTTTTGATTTCATTTCCAAGGCAGACGAACCCGTGAGGACAAACTTCACAGGAAAGTCAAGATCGTAGATTCCCTTAAAAAATATGCCTGCGTTTTCTACTCTTTGAGCTTCGTCCACAAAAACGAAGAGTTTTTCCTTACCGATTCTTTCTTTGAGAAACTTAATAAACCCTGTCTGGCTTACGAATAGAGCGCGATCAGTTACTAAATCAAGGTTAAAACTAAAAATCCTGCTTTCTGGATACCCTCGGCTCATCAAGTAACCCTTGAGTTGTAAAAGCAGGGTTGTCTTTCCAACCTGCCGCGGTCCAATAATAAGGGTAATTTCTTTTGTCTCTAAATGATCTGTAATCTTGATGAAAATTTCCCTTTGAACGAGATTTTTGGTGTTTTGTACCATATACTACCACTTTAGTATATACTAAAATGGTTGTCAAGGGGCTGTTTACTCCACAAACCGAAACGTGGAGAGGATTTGATAAGCGGCAGTTCGATCTCCTACGGAATCAAGGGTGTACTCTTTCATATTCTGAATAAGTATGTAGGAGTCCCCACCGACGGGATCGCCCAGTAGTTTAAGTGCTTCGTATGAACCAAGAGTAGTATACTCTGAATTCATCAGATTAAGATCACGAATGCTCTTGGTAGTAGCGGGGCGTATATTGATAGTGATGGTAACAAATCCACCAAGCCCAGGATCGTCTTTTCGCGAAAAGACAAGCTGCTCATAGCCCTCGCCAGCAGGAATGTTTCTGTGTGGAGAGGCTCCTCCCAATAAAATCAGATTTGTAGGGTATTTCACCTCAAACCCAAACTCTTCGTTGCGCTAGGTTTGCCAGGTGGAAACATCATCTTTTGACTTCTCGGCGCTAAGTGCACAAC
>CAZPZA010000116.1:0-2989 GCA_964590985.1 uncultured Gammaproteobacteria bacterium | reverse complement strand
GTTGGTAAGTTAGCTAAAGAACTTAAAGAAAGCCGTCCCGAAGATGCAAGTGCCAGCTTGAAAAACTTAGAGTATTTTGCATATGGTGCTCAACTTCCTGCGCAAGATCAAGTTACCAGATTTATTTTATCACAAAAAGGTTCTATTGAAGAGCATTTGAGTCATCGGGAATTTTTGGAAGCCATAGCAGAGACAGCAAAATTAGAAGGTTACATTGCTCGCTATAAGGAAGAAGCAGACACAATTCATATTTCTCTTGATGGAGTGGGCCAAAAATTAATTTACGATACCACTCAGAGGGTAGTTCAGATAGGTAATAGAAAAATACAATTGACTAATATGAAGCTCAATTAATGGGATTTTTATATCGAAATCCAGATAATGTACACACTAGAGATGAAATAAATCAAGGCGCATGGGATGGCAGGAAAGGCGATAAAGCCACTTTTGGATATACGATGAGAGGGTTATTAAATAAGATACAACCAGACAACAACGGACCAGTATATGTTAAACAGTTCCATAGAAATGGTTTCATGTTTAGTTCGGATCCTAATGCATTTAGTTATCCTAAGGTTGAGTATGATGCTGAGAGTGGTTCAGTAAAGTTAGAGGGCAGGGAGGATAGCATCGATATAAACTTAAAGGGTAAAAAGAAAGCAGTAATGGATTTCTTATATTCAAAGCCAAACACTTTCCACAGTATTAATGATATACTGAAGGGTGTTTGGTGGGAAGAAACAGAGCGTAAAGACCGAGTTGCCATAAACACGATTTTCGCATTAAAAAGGTTATTAATCGTAGATGCATACGCGCTTTCACCAATTGTTGGTACTCCAAGTAAAGGTTACATGCTAAAGGTCTAAAAATACTGATTTATTTTCTAAAAGAAGTTATGTATCGAGTAATCAGAAAATTATAACTTTTACCATGGCAAGAGTAGCTTTGTAGAACCAAAATCCAATCAACAGTGGAACAGAGTTATTGCTGAGCATTATGCCAAACCAAAGGGGGTTAATTAAAGTATAATATACAAAGCTATTAATCAAAAAACTTCTTTCTTCATCAAGGCTTTTTCAAGGCTCACCAACACCATCAAAACCGGAATAATGGACTTATTTTGCCCTTTTCCTTAATAATTTCCTTTATTTTGCAAATTGTCATAACCCATTAACTCTCCGCCTTCTGAAATACTATTAATTACATTAGAACCTCTTTGAATAATACGTCTAGCTAATCCAACTAATCTATCATAATAATCAGCTACCTTCTCATATTGCATTTTTTCTGGGTCTTCTTTAGGTAGCACTTGAGTAGATTCTCTAATAGCATTAGCTGAATAAGTTGCACATTCCGCTATAAAGGATAACAATGTACTTATGTTTTCTATGCGGGTTTGAACTTCTTGGAAATACTTTCTGGGTGTATATTTGCCCTTATTTCGTATTAAAGTAATCAAAAATGCCGCCCACCTCATCTTGGATTTAAAACTTCCAAATTGATTTTTTGGGATAAGGTAAGAGTCTTGTGCTATACTACCAATACTTCTATGTAAATCTGGTGCCATTAAAACCTTTTCAATATTTGAAAAATAATCAAGTATTCTCTGCCCATATTTGTCGATTTCATCTGTGTCAACCCCGCTTTCAATTATTTGGGTGCCATCTTCACTTTGCGAATATTTTCGGTCAACAAGAGTAATTGATATATTTTCACCTTGGTTTAAGAGTAATAATCTTGCCTCAAATTGGTCCTCCAATGAAGTAATTTTTAATTCTAAATCATTATATCTAATGGAAAATTGACCATTCTTTTTCATTAATTCTTCTAAATTGAATTCATTTGCCATTTTTCTTTATCCCATCTCTTTTTTCTGGAAAGAGATAAAGGCTCTTTGATATATTTTGGAATTAACGATTTTGATATCTCTGAATTGCTCCTGGTGTTACTATAATTCCAGGAAGCAAATTAACTCTTGCTGGCTTAAGTAACTCTTCAAGAGGAGTATATTCAATTTTAGTCACGTTGCTGGATTTTAGTGAATTAAAAAAATTGTAAATATCATCCAAATCAACAGCTATGATTCCTGTTGGATGATATGGAATGGGGTCTGGGAAAATTGCGTAATTAACAGAATACAATGTTGATGAGCCAAGGTCTAAGTGCTTTTTATCTCTCACATTATCAGGCAAATCTATATTCGCATCAAGAATTTGTTCTCCACTTTTTGGTGCGATCCTATAACCTTCAGAATCACGTGAATAAAGACTATGAACCCATGTTCCCAACCTTAATCTATTAGGACCCCATGGACTTAATTCATCATACGCGAAAATTTGTTTTACAGTTTCAATTTCACCTGGAATCTCTGGAACTCCTTTTAGATACTCCATTAAGGGTTCATCCATCAATAAATCCCTTCCTTCTTTATATTTTCCATCCAGAGGATCTTCTGTTAAAACTAATTTTCCTAGTGTTGAGCGTGACTCATCACTCCTGTATTCTGCAATCCAAAACATTCCTTCAATAAAGTTTAATGGTTTTGGCATTTTTCTTTTACCTCCTACTCTTTTTTATGGAAAGAGATAAAACCATTATTTTCATTATCTATCGGTAGAATAAAAATCACCTTGCTAAATCACTAAAAACTTCAAGTGTCCCTTTTCTTTGTTTCTGATCTTGTACAAAACCTTCAGCTGATGTAAATATATATTTCTCTTTGATTAGTATAAGCTCAATTGGCTTAGGACCCTGAGGTTCTAATTCAATTTCTACCTTATAAACATAATTATTACCTTCATAGGAGCTTTTCATTAATTCCACGAACGCATCAATTGTAGCGTCTCTCTCTAAAATTCTATTGTCTAAAGTTACAACACCTTTTCTCTCCACCATGTCATTATTAAAAACAGGTTCACTCTTAAATGCTAATTCTACAGATGTTCCGAAAGTAATCAGTAAAGATTAAATATAACCTATCACAGAGAAT
>CAZPZA010000115.1:0-2997 GCA_964590985.1 uncultured Gammaproteobacteria bacterium | reverse complement strand
AGTGGGTCGGGATGGAATCGGACCATCTATTTCTTCTTTATCAGAGAAGCGTTCTACCGGTGAACTACCGACCCTTGGAGGCACGAGCGGGATTTGCACCCGCGCATCGCTGTTCTGCAGACAGCTGTGTTAATCTACTTCACCACCGTGCCAAATTAGATTACTTCTTACCGAAGTATAGCAAAATGCCGAAGTTTTTGAAAGCGCACAGCAATCCCCAAAGAAGAAGGTGGTTATAAATTCCGATAATATTTAAGAAGTTTGTTTCCCAACGCCTCGAAGCTAAATTTTTGCGATAAACTAAAACTTGCTTTCTTTTGTTGCTTAAACAAATGTTCGTTGACAAAAAGCCGTTGTATAAGTTCTTTAAATTCACTGTTATTGCGACCCGCAATATACCCCTCTTTATAAAGCAAACTATATTCTGTTAAATCACGTAGCACCAATGGCAAGCCACACGATGCAGCCTCTATAATCGCCATTGAGGCATTTTCTTGATACGAAGGAAAGAAAAATATGTCGGCTGCATTATAAATCTCTGGCATTCTAGCATAAAGAATGCCTCCCATAAAAATAAAATTTTTGGGCAAAGAGTTTAATAAATTTTCTAGTTCCTTGCTTTGCGCAGTTAGAATCTTAAATGGCTTATTGCCCACCCAGACAAAAGTGAATTGCGGTAGTTGTCGGCTAATGCTTATAAAATCTTCTATTCCTTTTCTTGGCTGTACTTGCCCCACACCCAAAACAACTTTTTTATCCTCATTTAGTCCTAGTCGCTTTCTTGCCAACGCTCGCAAACTTTTGTCAGTCCTAAAAACTAACCTATCTATTACATTTGGAAAAATTTCTATTCGCTGGGTTACGCCCATCTTTTCTAATTCGGTTTTCACTATTGGAGCAACAGCCAATACCAAATTTGCCTTATTGTAAAAAAATCTTAAATACCTTTTCGCGCTTCCCAACCAATAAGCTGCACCAACCAAGCTTCCCTCAAAAGACGCAGGTATTACGTGAGCGCTAACAACAGTTTTAGAACTTGCAAGAAGCTTATGCAGTCCCAAAGGTCCAACTGTATGGATATGAGTGATACCTACATTTTTAAGAGAATTTATTGTAACACTTACTCCTTGCTTTTTAAGCATTGCCACATGATTAAGATAGGCTGTATGGACACCGTGCTCTTTGGGCAAAAATTCGGATTCAGAAACTACATTAACTTTCATATTTTTCATATCTCTCAATCGCGCTAATCCATTTGTCTATCCATCTTCCCCCCCCATAAAACAAATTTTTATTTTTACTATAAATAAGCATTTGATAGAGTCTTTCAAATTCACGCGCTGTTTTAGAAACAGAAAATTCGTAAGCTATTTTATACGCGTTTTTTGAAAGTTTTTCTCTATATAGGTTGTTGTTAAGAATAGCTAAACACGCTTTTGCAAATTGTTCTTCGTTTCTCTCTACCAAAACGCTATTTATTTTGTCTTTCAACACACCATCAAAAACTTCGTCGGCAACCGCAACTATAGGAAGACCACTTGCCAAAGCTTCCAAAATCACAATTCCTTGAGTTTCTGTTTGAGAAGCAAAAACAAAGACACTTGCATGTTTATACACTTTATTTATTTCTTCGTGATTAACTAAACCTGTAAAGTGCACGTTTTTTTCTATATGAAGTCTTTGGCTAAGTTTTTTTAACTTTCCCTTGTCGGGACCGTCTCCAACCAAGACTAAGTGTGATCGAGGATTCTTAATTTTTATCAGTTGAAATGCTTTAAGCAAAAAATCAACAGATTTTTCTTTAGACAGCCTTCCTACATAAAGTAAAATCTTTCTTTTCTTTATTCCTGTAATTTTGCTTAAAGATTCAATATTTTGCTTTGCAAATTTATCCAAATCTACTCCACTTTGGATAACTGTAATAGGCTTTTTAACTCCAAACGATACTAATTCATCTTTGATTTTTTGCATTGGAACTGTTATGCAATCACATTTGTTGCAAAATACTCTACTTACTCTTTCTGCCATTTTTGGACTAACTAATTTTCCCTCTAAAATATAGTGGGTATAATGATTCCATCTTGTGTAGTAGGTAAAAACAAAGGGAATTTTTTTAAGTCTGGCTACAATTAGTCCCAAAGTTGATATGCTCCCACCTGACAGGCCGTGAATAATGTCTAAATTTAATTTAGAAATCTTAAGAATTGTTTTGGGAGTTGGATAAATTGCCAATCGTATTTCTGGCTGTCTCCATAACTTTAAAGAGGTAAGTCTTATAACCCTTTTTCTTGCGTCTTTATAGCCTGGATATCTTGGTGCTATTATGTAAACTGTGTGCCCCAGTTTTTCCAGTGTTCTTGCCCACACATCAACAGATGTTGCAACGCCGTTTAATTGGGGCAAATAGCTATCGGTAAAAAATCCAATCTTCATGGTGTCCACATTATACCAATGTCAGCACTAAAAAAACCACCCCTTCGACTCACTCAGGGTGGTTTTAATTTCTTCGACCAATCCGCCCGATCTTCCCTTTCGCCTTAGTACATTTGTACTGCGACTCAAGGAGCGATCTTTGGCGGACTTCTCTCAACGCTTTGTTCATCGATCAGGAAGTGGTAGGAAAACAAGACCAGAATTTATTGTATCCTAAAGTTTAACGGATACAATCAAGCGCTGATCGTCATCGCGTCAACAAACACGTTTGACGTGGAACAACCACGTTTGACGTGGTCAAACGCGACTTTTCGCTTGGTGCCTTTATACACTTTCTCGCAAAATTTCCTTCTCAATCCTCATTCCGAATTGGAAATTGGAAATTTGAAATTGGAAATTCCTCGCGTAGCGAGGGCTTAGGTGTCTTCCCCAATCTTTGATAACTGCTAACTAATAATTCATAACTACTAACAATTTTGTTAGAAGTTAGTTGTTAGAAGTTGGTCGTTATTTTTAGAAAGGAGGTGATCCATCCCCAGCTTCGGCTAGGGATACCTTGTTCAT
>CAZPZA010000114.1:0-3024 GCA_964590985.1 uncultured Gammaproteobacteria bacterium | reverse complement strand
CCTAACCTACTAATAGACAAGTCCTGAACATACTCATAAGTACGGTCAGTTGCCTACCCCCAGTAAGCCCCTCTTTCCCAAAGGGGTCATAGGTGTCAGGATAAGGTAATCAATATGCATTGAGGAATCCTTTTAAAAACAGCATAAGAAGTATCATTCAATTTTCCTAGAGGTGTTAATCTTGACCGCTGTACTAATTTTATACAATTCGCAAGACAATTTTTTATCTCTTTGTACAAAAAATCTATTGCACTTTTAACACTATCCAGTAGTTTAATCATTAAAGTAAAAGCTCTTTCTTGCATTCTTTTAAAGAACTTTTCTAAACTCAATTCTAAGTTTTGACTATTCCAAATATTTGAATTAATACTTCCATGTAACTTTGTAATTATTGTTGCTGCAATTAATCTTCCATAAATCTCACACAACAACCTATTTTCATTGCTGGTGTAACTTCTGTCAATTTGTAAAATTGATTTAAATTGCTTAAAAATTAACTCAATCTGCCATCTTATTCTATATAAAACTAAGACTTTATTTGCCGGAATTAAATCTTTAGGAATATTAGTAATCATTAATGTCCATCCACACAGTTCCAAAGTTAGTCTTTTAGGAATATATCCCCTTTTCCTTCTTGCTGTCTCCCTGCATTTTTGTCTTCTCCTTTGAGCAACTTCTTTGGGTACTTTTTCACCAATTAGTCGACATGGGATTTCAACTCCTTGGTTAAGACCTAACAATATATTTAATTCAAAGCTGTTTGTTTCAATTTTCTTTAGTGTTTTTAATAAGTCTATAGTTTTCTTACTATCTGGATGAAATATTTTGAAATCACTTTTTAATTTTGAAACGAAGTATATTCCCTTTTCATGAATACTAGCAAAAAATCTTGCAGAAGCATATCCTAAATCTACGAGTAGCAATGCTCCTTGGCATAATTTATCCACTAATTCGTGTGCATAAACTGAATCATTCTTAGTACCTTCAGTAATGCAAAATGAATCTATTTGTCCTTTTAACAAATCATATGCAAGTTGTAATTTACAATGAGCTTCAGAACTACCTCCACCAAACCCAGGGAAAATATCTTTTAACTTTTCACATATTTCCCACCAAGAGCTATCACAAACAATTACTTTAGAGAAAGAGTTCAGTAGTTCCAACTCGACTTTTGCACCAATACACATTTGTTGAATTAAGAGTAAAATCTGTTGTAAAAATGTAACTGCTTCTTCTGTAAATCTTTCATGAAGAGATTGTCTTCTGATTTTAGAGCTAATACTATCGGCTATACCAGCAAGAGATGGCACTGTCATACCAACTAAACCAAAAGTCATGGAAAGAAGGAAATCAAAACCACTCAAACATCTCTTACGCTTTACAAACTTTGTATCTTTTGCAACTTTATTAATCTTTCTCTTGTCGTAACAGGTCAGGTCTAATTATTAAGCCCATTGAAAATGTAGAGGTTCATTAAGAACAAGTTTTTTTATTGAGGTGAAAATATCTAATCCTTGCTTTTTGCAAGTTTCAATTATTGAAAGTAAAGCTGCAAATCTTTCTGCCCCATTTTTGCTTCTAAATCCGTAGGATATTTTGTCTTTAATCTTTGCAATTCGAATTGCCTGCTCTGAACTGTTGTTGTGATATGGCATATCTTTTGAGTTCATAAAGAACAATATATTCTCCTTGTATTTTATGAGTCTTTCTTTTACACGATTTTCTTCCCGATGCTTTACTTTCTGTTTAAGATGGTTTTCAAATTTATTCCGATACATTGTGATTATTCTTTTTCTGGTAATTGGGTTAAATCCATTTTTCCAAATCTTGTCTCTTGCTTTAATAGCACGATAAAGAAAACCTCTTAGCATAGAAGCCCACTTACTTTTCTCGTATTTAATAATAAATTTAAGTTCTCTGCATAAATGTTCAAGACATGCTTGATGTCCATCTTTTGCAATAGTCATAAACTGAGCAGCCCAACAATCATGTACCATTCTTCCTAAATAATCTTCTCCAAATATCTCTTTAATAGTTTTGTAACCTCTATTGCCCGTTATTGAAAAGAATGAACCCTTAAAGTTCTGCCAGACCCATAACCACCATTTCTTTCCTTCTACCCTACTTGATGTTTCATCACTTCCTATCCAGGAATATTTTTTAATATTTTCTAGAATCTCATTATGCAGATATTTACTGTTTTGATAGGTTCTTTCTAAGATATTTTCAATACTTCCTTTACTAATATCAAATCCAAGTAAATCTTCTGAAATCATGCATAACCTTTCATATGGGATGACATGTTTGGTATTAAGATAAATCATAGCTGCACAAATGTTAGGACCAAGTTGACAAGGAGCATTAATATGTTTTGGAAAGACTCCTTTATTACAGTGCCCACAATTACAGGTTATATTCATAGATTGATATTCAGTAACAAACGGAATAATTGGAGGGATATCAAACTCTTGTCGTTTGCTTCCAAAAGAAGCTTTCTTAGGTGATAATTTTCTTTTACACTTTTCACAAGTATCTGGAAACAGCTTAATTACTTTATCCGGATTATCAACAAGATTTCTTGTAAATCCAGGATGTCCTGTTTGACCACCTGGTTTCTTCCCTGTCTTTTCTCTCTGACTTTGATTTCTATTCGGTTTATTGATATCACTTGATGGTGGTTTTGAACTGTTAGAACTATTCTTTTCTAGGCGAGATATTCTATTTTCCAGGGCTTCAATTTTATCAACTAATGAAAGAACTATGTCTATTAACTCTTCTTTTGATAGCTGGCTTAACTCTTCTCTAGTGGGTTTTCTAATTTTCTGCATCTTTAGTATTAATGCAAAGTTCCTGAAAAAAGGCCAGAGAAAAATTTAGTTTTGTTAAGGCTAATTCACTTCTTCTGGATTCCCGGGTCTTCGCCCGGGAATGACATAAAAGATAAAATCTTTTTAATCTTTCTTCCGCTTAATTGAAAAATGCTGATTTTTTATTGATTTTGCTCAAAGTAGGTGAGCAGTTACA
>CAZPZA010000113.1:0-3026 GCA_964590985.1 uncultured Gammaproteobacteria bacterium | reverse complement strand
TTGAGAAAATGGGACCAAAAGTTCATGCTACCCTTAAATTCGATGGGTTTAGAGTGCAGATCCATTTAGATAGAACCCGACCTGCGAGGTCGGACGTACGAGGTCTCGCAGGTCAAGTAGGCCGAGGACAAGTAAGCATGTTCTCAAGGAATTTAGAAAATATGACTCACATGTTTCCAGAGTTGATTGAGGGCACATTAAAGCAAGTAAAAGCAAAGACTGCAATTTTGGATACAGAGGCCTTGGCGTACAACAAAGAATCAGAAGAATTTTTGCCTTTTCAGGAAACCACCAAACGCCGCAGAAAATATAAAATCGAGGAAATGGCAAAAACCTTACCTTTAAGGGCATTTGTGTTTGATGTTTTGTACCTAGATGGAAAGTCGCTTATAGATACTCCACTTAAAGATCGCATGAGAATTCTAAAAAAAACTGTAAAACAAGATGATACACTTATCCCAGCTCCCGGGGAGATATTGGATAGCTCTATAAAACTGCAACTAATGCTTGATGATGCAATATCAAGAGGTCTTGAGGGAGTAGTAGTTAAGAAAATTGAATCGCGTTACGATGCCGGAGGAAGAAATTTTAACTGGGTAAAACTTAAGAGGCATTCAGGAGGAGAATTAAACGACACAATTGATTGTGTGATTTTGGGTTACATTTCAGGTAAAGGAAAGCGCACTGCCTTTGGTGCAGGGGCTCTTCTTGCGGGTCTTTACGACGACAAAAGGGATGAATTTGTTACAGTTACAAAGATTGGAACTGGGTTAACAGATGAGGAATGGCAAAGTATCAAAGAAAGAACTAAGAACTTAGAACTCAAAAAAAAACCAGCACGGGTTAATTCTTTGATTACTCCTAGTGTTTGGGTTGCACCAAAAATAGTTATCGAGGTGTTGGCAGATGAGATAACTCGATCTCCTATCCACACATCTGGAAAAACAGATTCAGAGCCAGGGTATGCCCTTCGCTTTCCTCGATTAGTTTCATTTCGAGGCTCGGACAAGCGGGCAGAGGATGCAACGACTGTTAAGGAGTTAATAGAGATGTACAAGCAGCAGGGGAAAACTTAATATAAACATTATAATTATTATAAAAATTATAAATATTATATGAACGATAGTAGTGCCCGGGGCTATAAGTCTCTTCCTTTTTTCAAACAAGCGGAGATTATTTACGATTTTACGGTTGAATTTGTCAAAAAATATATTGATTATAAGTCTCGAACAAAAGATCAGATGGAGCAGGCGGCACGTTCTGGAAAACAGAATATTGCAGAAGGATATTTGCAAAAAAGTTTGGAGGGAAGAATAAAACTTTTGGGAGTCGCCAGAGGCTCTTTGGAAGAGTTACTCAATGACTATCTGGATTTTTTACGGCAGAAAGGGTTGAAGCTTTGGGAGAAAGATTACCCAGAAGCTAGAAAAGTTAGGAGTTTCGTTTATAACGATTATAACAGTTATAACAATTATAAAATTTATATAAATTCTCCCGAAGAGGCCGCAAACGCGGCAATTTGCCTTATAAATCAAACTAACGCACTTTTAGACCAAAAACTGCGTTGGCTTGAGGAAAAGTTTGTTAACGAGGGGGGATTTAGAGAAAATCTTTTTAGGAAAAGAATGGAGAAGAGAAAAGCAACAAGATCTCTTAAATAATAACTTTCTGGATGTTTGGGTCTGCTATGCTTGGCTCTGCTACTATATACGCATATCCAGATTTTGTCCAAGTTTTCTTAATCTCGCCTGCTTGGGTAAGAGAAAAGAGGTATCGTGCAGTCGCTCTATCTCCCAATTTTTTATCATAGTCTTCTTCGAGTTTTTCTCTGATTTGATTTGCTGTGCTATTAGGATATTGTTGCAGTATAGATAAAATGTTGTTTAGTGTAGTTTCTTTATCTGTTCTGTTGGCGTAAGGCGATGCTTCCTTTGCCTTAAGCATAAGTTGGGAAAAAAGAATAGGATTGTCAAGCACTCTTTGGGAAAAGGTTCTTCCTTCCCTTATAGTTTGCGTATCTCCTTTTTGAAATTTATCAATAAGAGTTACCAAAGATAAAATTGCTTCTCTTTGTTCTTCTGATAAAGTCAGTTCAGATTTGAATTTCGAGCTAAACTTTTTTCTTTCCACGTATCCTTGTTTTTCTAAATCTGTTAATACATTAGCAATATTAGACTTAAGTCTTGCTTGTTGCCTATCTTTATAGTTAGGGTATTCATGGATAAGAAAATCTCTAACTTGTTCTATTGATAAATATTCATTTGTTTTTTTGATGATTTCATATACTCTGGTAGATAATATTTTCTCCCCTCGATATTGCTCTGGTTCTTTGTCTGGAATAGTTTCTTTTGTTTTGTAGAATGATATTGGTTTTCCATGTTCAGTTGCTTCGTAAGATATGACAGCATTTTTATTAAGATTAAGCAAATGTCTTGACATTATCACCGATGTTTCCTTGGTTGCATTGACGATATCTGCTTCTCTTATTCTATTGCTTGGGTTAGTTACAATTTCCCAGAAGATCTTTAGTCTTGTTTGTTGTGCTCTTTTTTTATCTTGGGTTTGTTGGTCTTTGATTGTAGAAGAATTTGTTGACGCAAACATTTGGTACAAAGAATATTTTGGGTGTTCATAAGACCATTTAAGAAGCATTCCTGCAAAATCAAAGCCAGTAGTTAGACCGTAAGGTGTAATTTCGTATCCCCAGGCAGTTCCATCTGAATAAACAGCCTCTTTTGTCACAAGACCAATAGTAGAGAGAGAATCCTCGCAGTATGCGAAAGGTAAGCGACGACTCGTTCTCCATGTTTTATTTTGATCTTGATAATTTAGGACTTCTCTATGGAGAGCCCTTGCAGAATATATAACCCCTTTTTGCATCACAAGAAGGGTTAGGATTTTGCTTTCGCTATTTCCAATTTAGGACAAAAGATCAAGTATGTTTGCCTCTGGCAATTCACCTTCTGCTCCATCTGGTTCTTCCAGATGGATTCGTCTAAAGACTTCTTTCATGCCCTGTATTATCC
>CAZPZA010000112.1:0-3062 GCA_964590985.1 uncultured Gammaproteobacteria bacterium | reverse complement strand
AAAGATTAGCGTGGTTTAGTTGACCTTCTATGCTCCTTTTTAGAGACCCAGTAAACTATTGCAAAAGACAATGCCAAAAGACCACCAGCGGTATAAAACAATAACAATCCTATTGTAGTATTATCAAACGTCATAATCTTCTCTCTTCTGCACTCAATATCGAAAACCACGCAAAAAGAAAGGTAAATAGCAGTCCTAATACTACTACGTACCATTTAGATATGTCAAATTGTCCAAAATAGGGGCACCACAAGCGAAGCTAAAAATACTGCAGAAAAATTAGAAAACAGCGCTGACAACGCTCTCCATTCCGACATGGTGGCAATAACCATATATAATAAATAACTATTTATCTTGATCCTGAAGCCAACGTTCTACCTCCAAAGCAGCCATGCAGCCAAATCCCGCGGCTGTGACTGCCTGTTTGTAATGATTATCGTGCACATCTCCTGCCACAAAAACGCCTTCAATATTTGTTTGCGTATGATCCTTAACAATAACAAATCCTTGTTCGTCTAACTCTATTCCCTTAAGAACTCCTGTGTTAGGTAAATGCCCTATTGCTACAAATACCCCATCTATTGGTATTTCTGTGATTTCATTTGTTTTGTTATTCTTAAGTTTTATTCTTTCTACTTTGCCTTGTCCTAGCACCTCTACCACTTCTGTGTTGGTTATAAATTTTATTTTTGGATTTTTACGCGCTCGATCCAGCATGATTTTACTGGCTTTAAACTCATCTCGCCTGTGAATTAGTGTTACGCTATTGGCAAATTTTGTTAATACCAATGCTTCTTCCATAGCGCTGTCTCCTCCTCCAACCACAATAGTGTTCTTATTTCTAAAAAAAGGCGCATCGCATGGAGCACAGGAAGACACACCTCTGCCAATTTTTTCTTTCTCTCCCGGAACCTCTAGCCATTTTGTGTCCGCGCCTGTGGTAATAATTACTGATTTTCCTTCGTATACTTTTTCCTCTGTTGAAACCTGGAACCGCGTCAGACGCCACGTCAAACGTGGCTGTCGCGTTTGACTGCGACGCGGCTGAAACGCGCTTGCCTGCCCGCCACCCGTGACACTCGCTTCGCGACTCGAAGCGGGCTGGTCGCTTTGCGAAGGCAATTGCAGCCGGGTAAAATCTGCGTCCACAATTTCTGCGCCATGATGCTCTGCCTGCTTTCGCATAGCAAGCATTAGATCTGGTCCTTGGATGCCTTCTGGAAAACCGGGATAGTTTTCAACAAGAGTCGTCAACATCAATTGTCCACCCCACTTTGACCCTGCGATAATTAAGGTTTTGAGGTTTGCACGAGTAGTATAGATTGCGGCTGTCAAACCTGCTGGACCGCTACCAATGATGATGACATCATACATAATAAAAAATCAAAAGTTAAAAATCAAAACTCAAAATTACAACTTAAAATTCAAAAGTTTTTCGTTCTTAAGTTTTTACTTTTGACTTGTGCTTTTGACTTTTACCCTTTGACTTTTGAATTTATGAAGCAAGTGCTTCTTCTATTTCCTTCTTATATTTCTCTTTTCCCTGCGCGCCAACCATTGTTTTTACCGGCTCCCCATTCTTAAAAATCATAATCGTTGGAATACTCATTACGGTATATTTTGATGCTGTTTGATTGTTTTCGTCTACATTTAACTTGCCTACTTTTATCTTACTTTCGTATTCTTTTGCCAACTCTTCTATAATTGGGGAAACAATTTGGCAGGGACCGCACCACGGGGCCCAAAAATCTACCAAAACAGGAGTTTTATTTTTTAACACTTCTTCATCAAAATTAGAATCAGTAAATACGCTGTCTGCCATATACAAAATATAAAATTATTGCCACCAACAATGATAAGATACCAAGCAATAAGTTCTTTGTCAACCAGAGAAAACCATCAAAACTTTCCAACTTTATGCAGCGGCTGCGTGTAATAGTTAAATGCCTCAGCAAGAATATTTAATTTTCTACCCTGGTCCAACACAAAGTTTTTGGATATTGAAAATCCCAAACTACATGTAATATAATGAGTTTAATGCCTATTAATTGGGTAAAAACACACAAATTAATAGTCCTTTTACTATTAATAATTGCTTATCTATTTTTAAAAGATCGCGTATTGTTATTCCCTCAAAGATCTATTTTTCCTTCTGCGAAAACAGATTACTATAGAGATACCTCTTCCTCTACAGGCACGTCTGTAGAAGAACTCCCCTTACCGCAAAGTTTGGATACCTTTTTAGATACAACCAATCGTATTATCACTAAAACATCAGACATGTCGCTTTTGGTCAAAGACGTACGAACCACTGGCAATCAAATTATTTCTTATGCCCAACAGAGTGGTGGGTTTATGGTTTTTACGTCGTACAATAGTCCAACAGAATCTCCTTTTGCTACTATTACTGTACGCGTACCCACAGATAAACTTGACGAAGCTTTAGATTTTATAAGATCTTTAGCGATTAAAGTAACAAGCGAAAACCTAGTCGGCAAAGATGTCACAAAGGATTATGTTGATATCGAATCAAGGCTTGCAACTCTTAGAAAAACTCAAGCAAAATTTGAAGAAATTTTAGAAAAAGCAGTTAGTGTCCAAGATATTCTTAATGTTCAACGAGAACTTATATCGCTTCAGCAGCAAATTGATGTCCTCATTGGTCAAAAGCAAGCAATTGAAAACAATGCAAGGCTTACCAAAATAACTGTTTATCTCTCCACTGACGAGCTAGCACTTCCTTATGCGCCAGATAAAGCTTTCCGCCCAAATGTTACATTTAAACTAGCTGTAAGAAGCCTTATCTCAACTCTTCAAAGCGCAGCTGATGCAACAATATGGATTGGTGTTTATTTTGTAATTTGGGTTCCAATAGTTGCTGGAATTATTGCTTATAAAAAGCTTAAAAGGAAGCAAAAATTAGAGTCTTTACCGCCAAAATAATATCTTATTTTGATAATTCCACCTTCTATAACTAAACTTTAGCAAAGATTGAGCATTTAACTGTTAACAGCGGTCGCGTGCGATTGTTAAATCAAAACCTAAAGATTACATAAACAACG
>CAZPZA010000111.1:0-3094 GCA_964590985.1 uncultured Gammaproteobacteria bacterium | reverse complement strand
GTGAAAGAAAATACATGAAGGATATTTTGATTTTCAAAATTTGGAAACATAAATTTCCTGTATTGTCAGCACTAGCTACAATCATTGTTGTTTTCTTATGGCCTTCTATCCCCCTAGGTGGCGTGACAAAGTGGCTGCAGTTCTTTTATTATTACTCTCCACAAAATGTTCTCTACTTACTAATGGCAATCCTTTCAGGGTTATATGTTGGAATCTATGTGTATGATAAAACGGTTGCAAGATGCTGTTCTATTAAGAATAGAAAAGTCGGTATTCTTGGATCATCTGTAGGCATTCTTCTTGGTGCATGTCCTGCATGTATTCCTGTTCTGGCCTTTTTCCTACCATTGTCAGCAACAATTGTTTTAAGCCGTATCAGTTTGGCGTTTCTTTTCGTTGCAATAGGCATTATGGTGTTTTCTATTTATAGAATGAATGGCTTTAAAAAGATTTAAATATGAAGCAAATATACTTGGCAGCCATAAATGTTTTCAAGGAAAGAAATTACTTTTTGGCTTTTGCGCTCATTGCAATACTCTTCTTTGGGTTATTCGTTTTTATTCCTGTTGTCACTATTCCGGGAAATGATTTAAGATTTCAACTATCTATTTATTCGCAAAGAGATTATATTCTGATGTTTTTATTAGCCGCTTTGGTGGGACTTAATTTCTTATTTCAAATTTACTCATTCAAAAAGCAAAAAGAACAACACGACTTCTTTAATTCAGCTGGTCAAGTAGCAGTATCGGGAGTTTCAGGAATGTTTGGGGCAATTGTTGGAACTGCAGCTTGCGCATCGTGCCTTGCTTTCCTTTTTGGACTTATTGGGCTTGGCACTGGAAGTGTTTTTTTTGTTTTGAATAATCAAACATACTTTCTTGTTGGCGCAATCGCTCTAATGCTTGTATCTCTATATTTTACAGCCAGGAAGGTCAATGGTATTTGCGAGAAGTGTACATAAGACTGTAAAATAAAAATAGTATGGATCAAACACATACACACAAAGAAATAGTATCTCCCACAGGGGGATGGTTGGGATTTCTAATTTATATCTTGCTTGTAGTCGGATTAACTGCTGGTGGATACGCGCTTTTTATCTATCTTATCGTCAATGCTTTTCCAAATGCCTCATCACTGGGTATTGTATTTGTTTCGGTAGTGGCGGGCATTGCGAGTTTCTTTAATCCCTGCGCATTTCCCATTCTGCCTGGATATCTCGCTCAATATTATGTCTCGGCTCCTCAACAACAAAAGCAGAGCCGCCTTACCGCAATTCTCTTTTATGGATTGATAGCCGCAACCGGGGTCATTATTTTCAACATCATTCTCGGAGCCGTCGTGGGCGGGTTAGGAGCTGGATTTGCAAACTCTTTGGGCCTTGCTGGCCCCGATCCAAATATCTATATTCGCTGGTTTAGGGGAATTGTTGGCATATTTCTTATTCTGTTGGGCTTGAGCCACGCAACAGGAAGGGGCATCAATTTTGCGCGGCTAGGCCATTGGGTTCCTCGATATGAACAATCAAAAAGCCCCGGCCGCAATTTTTTCTACTATGGTTTCTTCTACCCTTTGATTGGCATCAGTTGCGGTGGACCTATTTTGGCTGGTCTCTCGCTCTTCGCGTTTGCGTCAGGCGGGTTCTTATCCGCATTTACCGCGTTTTTTATCTATTCCGCGGTAATGGCAATTCTCATGATTCTGGTATCATTTTTGGTTGGATTATCGCGGGAAGGACTTTTGAAAACGGTTGGCAATTCGGTTCTTACCATCAAAAAGATTAGCGGCGTAATTCTTTTATTGGTCGGCGCATTTCTTATTTTCTCTGCCGTCTTTGTGCAAACATTTACTAAATTGCTTTTCCCATAATGACTTGTGGTGAGTTTATCGGACTATGAATCATGCTCATGACAATGCGCCTCCGTGTCCGCATTGCCAAGCCGTAAAAAATCAAACAGGAGGCGATAAAGAGATTGGTGACAAGCTACGGACTTTCTTGGGTGTCTGTGGCTGTTTTTCCTGCTATGTTGCAATGTTCCCGGCTGTTCTATTTGGGATTGTAGGAATTTTTGGTATATCGAGTTCTCAAACCCTTGGTACCCTCAATGCATATAGGAGTTCGATGTTGTTTCAGCCGATTTTAATTATCTCAATTCTACTTTTGCTTGTTGGCCTGCTGCGTTGCGGAAAGATTCCTTTGAGCTTATCGGTTCTTGCCGGCATCGGTATTTTTGCGAGCATGAACTTTTATATGAAGGAATGGCTCTTTACGCTTTCTTTCGGAGTGCTTGTGCTCGCATACTATCTCGCTTTTCAAAAAACGAAAGCCCAACAATTAAAAATTGCCCTTATTCTGCTTCTTGCTGTCGTGGTGTTGGGAGTTATTGATCTTGGCCGCGCCACACTGTTTTCTATCTTGCCATCTCAACCTGCGAATCCGAACCATATGGATATGATGATGCAATAAGTATGAAAAATTTTGACCTTATCATTATAGGTGGTGGGGCAGGAGCGTTTGCTGCTGCCATTAAAGCGAATGACCTTAAGGCTAAAACCTTGATGGTCAATCATGGTCTTCCTTTAGGTGGAACGTGTGTTAATGTAGGCTGTGTTCCTTCCAAAACTCTTCTTTGGGCAGGCGAAGTGATGCACCAGGCAAAACATCATGGGATTCCTGGAATAGATATTGAGATTAAAAGTTTTGATTTTCAAAAAGTTGTCCAAAACGAACTGGCACTAGTTGATAAGTTGAGAAAGGAAAAATACGAGAAGGTTCTTGAGTCTTTAGAACATGTTACCCATGTTGAAGGAAAAGCTACCTTTGTTTCTCCTAATGAGATTGAAGTTAATGGACCCCACTTCGCTGAAGCTTCGAGGGGCAAGCAAAAATATACTGCTAAAAAATTTATCATTGCATCTGGTTCAACTGCAACTGTTCCTCCAATTGAAGGCATCAAAAAGATAGGCTTTCTTACCCATATCGAAGCATTAAAAGTTAAAAAACAACCAAAAGAGCTTATTGTCATTGGAGCAGGACCAGTCGGACTTGAGTTTGCCCAAATGTATGCTCGCTTTGGCACAAAAGCAACAATTCTTC
>CAZPZA010000110.1:0-3096 GCA_964590985.1 uncultured Gammaproteobacteria bacterium | reverse complement strand
CATGGTCAAAAAGCATTGGACCAAAGTTAGTGATAAGAAAATTATGGGAAGACCTCACAGGTGTTAACTTAAGGAAGTAATAAACCCACTAAAAGTCAAGAAGCAATTAGCAAAGACGGTATATCAAGTTCTTAAAAAGAGGCCACAAAGCTTAAAAAGTAGACGTCGTTTACAAGTGATTTTTTAATTAGACTTGAAAGGACTAAATTATGAATGTAAACGACATCATGTCAGTAATAGACAAAAAACGATAAATAAAGTTGCAAAAGATACAAAGTTCATTAAGCGAGAACGTGATTTAACAGGATTTGATTTTCTTGTTTTAATGATTTTTGGATTAATTAGCCTGAAGGTTCCATCTCTTGGAGGATTGGTAGATGTTATTAAAGTTAAAATCTCAAGAGAAGCTCTTCACAAACGTTTTACTTGTGAAGCCGTTGCATTTCTAAAACAAGTTCTGATTTCTATCCAAAGAACTTGTATAGAACAAAGAATTGATTCAAAGTTTTTAGATATTTTTTCTAAAGTCATAATCTGCGATAGTACCTGGTGGGAGATTAAAGAGAAATTACAACATCTCTTCCGAGGGTTTGGCGGTGACAGTCCAAAAGCACAATGTAAATTACAGTTAGTTTATGATTTCTTGATAGGACAAATTGATTCAACTGCAATTGTAGAAGGTGTTAGGAATGATGCTACCTACTCGCAAACTCTTTTAAAAAGACTTACTAAAGGAACGCTGCTTTTAATAGACTTAGGTTACTTTTCTGTAAAGTTCTTTGAAAAGATTCATAATAAAGGGGCTTACTTCATATCAAGACTGAAAAGTAGTACCCGGATGTTTCATCCTTCTACACTGAAAGAAATCAACTTATTAAAAGTCTTGAAAAATATACAATCAGATAGGTTTGAAGCAAATATATTATTAGGGCTACATGTAAACCTTTCAGTTCCTTGCCGCTTAATCGGATTTAAAGTACCAAAGGAAGTAGCTCAAAAGCGTAGAAGGAAGTACAAAGTAAGAAAGGGAGTAAAGATGAATCCAAAAGAAATAACGTTAAAGTTGTGTGACTGGACACTAATGATTACAAATATTCCATCTGATTTACTACCAGCAGAAAAGGTATATGACTTTTACAGGATTCGTTGGCAAATAGAAATAATGTTTAAACAATTTAAATCAATTTTGCAACTTAATAAAATAAACACAGGTAATGAACACAGGTTATTGTGTGAGGTTTATGGAAAGTTAATTGCAGCAGTGATTATCAGCAGGATTCACAGTAAGCTTAATATTGAACTTTGGAATAAAAAGAAAAGGGAAGTCAGCATAGAAAAGTTTTTCAAGAGAATACAAGAAAGAGCATTTACCATCATAATTTTGTTACAAAGTAGCTTTAAAGAAGCAATAAAGTTTATGGAGAAAACGATAAAGAAGTGTTTTGGGAATTGCCTAAAGTTAATACAGAGGTCCAGACTTTCATCTCTTGAAAGATTGAATTCTCACTGTTTACATAAGTTTGAAAGGATAAAACCATGTCAATTATTCACACTAAGTTAACAGTCATGGTGCTATCCCCACAGGTGTTAACTTAAGGAAGTAATAAACCCACTAAAAGTCAAGAAGCAATTAGCAAAGACGGTATATCAAGTTCTTAAAAAGAGGCCACAAAGCTTAAAAAGTAGACGTCGTTTACAAGTGATTTTTTAATTAGACTTGAAAGGACTAAATTATGAATGTAAACGACATCATGTCAGTAATAGACAAAAAACGATAAATAAAGTTGCAAAAGATACAAAGTTCATTAAGCGAGAACGTGATTTAACAGGATTTGATTTTCTTGTTTTAATGATTTTTGGATTAATTAGCCTGAAGGTTCCATCTCTTGGAGGATTGGTAGATGTTATTAAAGTTAAAATCTCAAGAGAAGCTCTTCACAAACGTTTTACTTGTGAAGCCGTTGCATTTCTAAAACAAGTTCTGATTTCTATCCAAAGAACTTGTATAGAACAAAGAATTGATTCAAAGTTTTTAGATATTTTTTCTAAAGTCATAATCTGCGATAGTACCTGGTGGGAGATTAAAGAGAAATTACAACATCTCTTCCGAGGGTTTGGCGGTGACAGTCCAAAAGCACAATGTAAATTACAGTTAGTTTATGATTTCTTGATAGGACAAATTGATTCAACTGCAATTGTAGAAGGTGTTAGGAATGATGCTACCTACTCGCAAACTCTTTTAAAAAGACTTACTAAAGGAACGCTGCTTTTAATAGACTTAGGTTACTTTTCTGTAAAGTTCTTTGAAAAGATTCATAATAAAGGGGCTTACTTCATATCAAGACTGAAAAGTAGTACCCGGATGTTTCATCCTTCTACACTGAAAGAAATCAACTTATTAAAAGTCTTGAAAAATATACAATCAGATAGGTTTGAAGCAAATATATTATTAGGGCTACATGTAAACCTTTCAGTTCCTTGCCGCTTAATCGGATTTAAAGTACCAAAGGAAGTAGCTCAAAAGCGTAGAAGGAAGTACAAAGTAAGAAAGGGAGTAAAGATGAATCCAAAAGAAATAACGTTAAAGTTGTGTGACTGGACACTAATGATTACAAATATTCCATCTGATTTACTACCAGCAGAAAAGGTATATGACTTTTACAGGATTCGTTGGCAAATAGAAATAATGTTTAAACAATTTAAATCAATTTTGCAACTTAATAAAATAAACACAGGTAATGAACACAGGTTATTGTGTGAGGTTTATGGAAAGTTAATTGCAGCAGTGATTATCAGCAGGATTCACAGTAAGCTTAATATTGAACTTTGGAATAAAAAGAAAAGGGAAGTCAGCATAGAAAAGTTTTTCAAGAGAATACAAGAAAGAGCATTTACCATCATAATTTTGTTACAAAGTAGCTTTAAAGAAGCAATAAAGTTTATGGAGAAAACGATAAAGAAGTGTTTTGGGAATTGCCTAAAGTTAATACAGAGGTCCAGACTTTCATCTCTTGAAAGATTGAATTCTCACTGTTTACATAAGTTTGAAAGGATAAAACCATGTCAATTATTCACACTAAGTTAACAGTCATGGGG
>CAZPZA010000109.1:0-3122 GCA_964590985.1 uncultured Gammaproteobacteria bacterium | reverse complement strand
AATCGCATTTCTTAATTCTCTAAATAAAACATTTCTAGGCTCTGCCCCCAGATTCTTAAGCAGTCTTTGCATTTGTGAACTCTCCTCGTGTGGAAGTTTGCTAAATCTGGTAAGTCCTGTCTTTGCCGCCTCTCGAATTAAAAGAGATAAATCAGATTCATCATAAGCATTTGCGTTTCCACCAAAAACCTTCTGTAAGTGGGACACAGGCATATTAAGAAAATTAAGCGCACTCTTTATAAATGGCCATTTTGTCCATCCCCATTGTTCTCCCATTTGCAAATAAGACTCAAAAATAGGCAAAGTTACATTTTGTGCAGCAGGCCTCCCCTCTGGGCTTGCAATAGAAGTAAGAATCTTATGTAAATTTTCAAAAACTTTCTGATATGGCTGACCTACATTATCAAAGATAGCAGCTAGAGCATTACTGCCTTCGTAGTATCCCTGAAAATCACTCCCCATCCGTCTTGGAAAGACTTCATCTCCCAAAACAATATAGTTTGCATTCTGAAATGGAACATCTTCTAGAAAAGGAATGTGGGGGAAACTAATTTTTGCCAGTTGTGCTGCTCTACTCTTGCCAAAACTTTGAAGATCTCTTACGAATTGTCTCTCCGGTGGAGTCATTCCAGCCTCGATCAAAAAATTATCTGTTAGACTAATTCTTTGCTGCGGAGTTTGCTTTTGTTGTTCCAAACGCAACCTTTGAGCAACAATCAATTTGTCCTCAAAATACTCGCTAAAAAGACTCGTGCCTGTTCCTCTAAACTGATTGTAGTTAGTTAAGCCTTTCACGCCTTCTTCAGACAAGAAATGGGCAATACGTAGTGGCAAAAAATCTGCAACTTTCTCCCAAAGCCGTGTTTTTATCATTTCACTTACCACAGGTCCTTCTATCATTACTCCTAAATTAAGATTTATTTGGTCTGAGTTTGGATTATAGTCAAAATCATTCTCATCAAATTTATAATTTGGTCTGGCGATCTTTGCAAGATTTTCTGGTTTTGGACGAAGACCAAGAAGTGGAAGAAGCAAACCCTCCATCAGCTTTCTTTGCTTGTTTTCATCCCATGGACTGTACCTTTCTGGCAATTTATAACCTTTCACCATAACCTTTTGTGCAGATAGTACTTGCGCTACAAACTCTTGGGCTGCCAAGAACTCTCCTAGAAGTATTGGTTCGCCCTCTTGTCTTTTTTGATTAATGAACGCTCTACTTCTTTCCCTTAACTCTTGGGGGAATTGTTGTAATATATCATCTGTAATCTCAAGCGTCATTGGCCCAGCGCTCAGGTACGACCAAAATGTTCTCCATCCTTTGTCAAACCCCCCCCCGCGAAATAATCCTACTGGAAGAATTTCTGTCTTTATATCAAGCTTGCCCAGTTTGTTAATTCTGCCTCTACGTTCTTCTTGAGTTTTGTATCTGCTGTCTAGTCCTTCTTCTAGCTTTTTCTGAATCAAATGTATAAGCTCAAGACCACCAGCCTGCTCCCCGATTTTAAAACGCTGACTAAGCCACTTAAACCCAGCAATTGCCCTTACCGCTGTTTCTGTAGGAAATGATTGAAGCCATCCCTGGTAAGGATCTGGAACACGGTGCCAGGAAATAAGCTCTGAGTGACGGTAGAAAGAAGAATGGATATACCTGCCAAAAGCAAGCGCCCGCCTAATCTCCCATTCTTCTAAATCTCTCATTATTGGGTTACCTTGAGCATCGGTAAGGGGATCACCTCGTGCGTCTTTAGCTTGGGTTTTAACCCTATTATCAGCAACTAGTTTTCTAAATTTCCTTTCTACCCAATTAATGATTTTGGGTCTAAAATTTTTACCATCAATAATATCTGTCTCTGAATAAGTCCTGGCATAGGCAATCTCAAGAAGTTGTCTTACTATCTCAACGCCATCTATTTTTGTCAACGTATCAAGATGATCACTAGCATTAACCGATCTTGTCATTTCTATAAAGGCATTTATATTGCCAGATGCGGCAATAAGGGTCTTATTCATCTGATGAAACCGTAACGCTGTCTCATGCAATCGCACATACTCTAGGTAACGGTCGCGTTGTCCTTCTGTCAATAGTGGTTGCGACTGCTTTACCTGAGTAAGAAAAGCTTGCAGATTAATTTCCGCATAAAAGGAAAGGCGATAATCGCTTCCTTCAGCATCAAAAGGTTTGGAGATAATTCTATCAAGAAATTTAGCTGAAGGTTCTTCATATCGAGCAATTACCCTTAATAACTCTACATCCATTGGCTCGTCCGGATTAAGACTATCAATCATCTCTTTCAGCCTATCTATTATTTCTGTTTCTGGTCTCTGTGCGTCTATCATCTCTTGTATCTCCTGAGCCCGCACTCTGTGTTCAGGCACACGCATTCTCTGTCTTTCGTCAGCAATCCTTGCAATTTCGTTGATATAGTCTTGCGCATCGGCACGATCAACTGTTCCGCTCTCAATAAGGCTCCAAATCCTGTCAAAAGCACGTTCGGGCTCAAAAAGCCGAGCGCGATCTCTTGTCTGCATTTCCTCTTGATACCTCCTCAACGCTTCAGCCGCAACTGGCTGCTCCGGTAATGGTATGTTTGCAAAAATGGGCTGTTGGCGTCGCCCCTCTGCTCCACGTCCGAGCTCTTCTTCCGGCTGGCCACCTAACATTGCTCCTCCGGCAACAGGCACAATGCCAGCTTTGATAGCAGCTACTACTGTTTGCCTCTCATCAACGGGTAATGATTCCCACGTTTTTCCCTGGGGAATAAGATAATTTTCTTCCCAAACCTTTCTTGCTTTTGCCAGATTGTTGGAAGACGCAAGTTTGCCTCCCTTTTCTTGCTCAGAAGGATTTAGACGATTTCTGTCCAAATTTCGCGGCTGTTGCTCGACTTTTCTAGAAGCCATATCTCCTTTTTCTTCCATAAAAATCTCCCCACCCCTAGTATGCGGGTTTTGGGGGCTATTTGTCAAACCGTCCACCATTCGAGGAGTCCTTACGGCCACCTCGAAGGTGTTACCTATATTTGTAATTATTCGAATTTGCTCTTTCATACGCTTGCAGTTTACAGAAAGCGTTGGAGAACTGCTTGATATTGAGATTACAGGAAGATTACGGTAAGATTACA
>CAZPZA010000108.1:0-3127 GCA_964590985.1 uncultured Gammaproteobacteria bacterium | reverse complement strand
TTCCCCACGCGTGGGAGCCAAAGAGAATAATCTTATCTGGCTTGTAGTCTCTTGCTATTTTTGCTGCTACTTCTTTAATTTTTTCTTGAGTGATAGAGGAGACGGTTTTAATCGCCATACGAAACGATTATACCACATACACGTTAAGATAAAGCATGCCATTGACTATTATAAGGAATAAGAAGATTATGAGTATAGGTTTTTTGAACCTAAGTAGTACTACAGAACCCATACAGACAAAAAGGGCAAAAGTAAAATATAGTAGCGTGAGAATTTGGCATACCAAGCTCCGCTCCACAAAAAGTAAAGAATAGGATAAATTAGGAAAAATAAAATTATATAGCTCCTTTTTTGTTTGAGCCTACTGAATAGAAGTATTAGACCAACAAAAGATAAAGGTAAAGAAACAAAACCAAGAGTGAATGGTAAAATTTTTATCAAAGGATAAAGGTAGGGTTTTGTCTGCTCGTAAATTATAGTATAGACTGGTTTGTCTTTTCCATACACTACATTCTGTTCATAATTTTGCCGCTCCTTAAAACGTTCAAAATCTATAATTTGGTATGGTACTAAGAGAGTGCCGCTTATGATAGTTGATAATACAAAAATCACTATAAATAAAAGTAGTTTTTTTAATTTTTTTTCTTTTAACAAAAGAAAAACAAAAGACATCATGGGGACAATAAGGAAAGTTAGTCCAACAATTTTCGTTGCGTAAGAAATTCCAGTTAAAATCCCCAAAGGGATAAAAATTAAATAATTTTTATTTTTTTATTGTTATGGTTCATCTTTTATCCCGTTGGTTCAACTATGGTAGCAGAGGGTCCATTCGCTCACCGCTCCTTATTTGGAGTAATTCCTTTTCAAGCACTCTCTGCTATTGGTTTAGCCTGCATATTATATACCTCAACAAGATTAATGCAAAATTTACGGAAATATTGCAACTTGACATGTACTTTTTCTGCCTGTATAATAAAAATATGATATTAAGATCGCTTGAGGAAAAAATCCTTGCTGAATTGCAGCATCCTGAAGTAGTCATCGTGAATGGTCCTCGACGAGTAGGTAAAACTACACTAATTAAGTCATTACAAAATAACATTTATGATAGGAAGACTGCATATTTTGATTTTACGGATCCAGCTACGTTAAATTTGTGGAGGGATTTTTCGATAACGCGGATCGAATCAATAATTTCAGATTTGGGAATGCATTCAGAGAAAAGTATTCTGTTTTTTGACGAAATTCAATATCTAGAGCAGCCAGGATTATTGCTGAAACTGCTTTACGATCATTTTCAACATATAAAAGTAATTGCAACAGGATCGTCATCTTTTTTGCTTTTGCAGCATATTGGCGACAGTCTTGCAGGACGGAAAAAAATTTTTGTTATGTACCCGTTGTCCTTAAGTGAAATTAATTCGCTTGAACAAGTGAATTACTGGATATTTAATGATATGCCAGTGAAGGAGGCCTCGCTTACAGAAGATATAAGACAAACACTTCTGTACGGAGCATATCCTCCAATTTATCTAGCATCCAACAAGTACGAAAAAATAGAGAAGCTGCGTGAAATAGCTGACTCGTATTTGTTTAAGGACTTGTTAAGTTTGGAACATATTAAAAACCCGCGTATAATCATGGAATTGACACGGCTTCTTTCGTATCAGATTGGCAACTTAGTAAACCCAAACGAGCTCTCGATGACACTTGGAGTCGCCCGAGATACGGTGATGAATTATATAGATTTACTGGAGAAGTTTTTCATTATTTTCCGCGTCTATCCATACGAGCGAAATTTGAGGGACGTTATTAAACGCAAGTTTAAGGTATATTTCTTTGATTTAGGAATTCGAAACGCTGTGATTGGCAATTTTGCTCCACTATCGCAGCGGGGAGATAAAGGATATTTGCTTGAGAACGCTGTTGCGATTGGCATACGACGTCGGATTGAATATGATAGAAAATTATACCAGTTGTATTTTTGGAGAGATTACGATGGGAATGAGGTTGATTTAGTTGTCAAAAATAGGAAGAGCTATGGTATTGAAGTGAAGATGGAAAGGGGTAAAACAAGGATTTCTAAAACCTTTCACAAAGCCTTACCATCAGCAAAAACGATGATAGTAGATATCCATAATGCGTATAAAATGTGTTTGTAAAAACCCTCCCTGCCAGATGCCAGCCCCAAAATCCCGCATCTATTTTACCACCTCGCTTATTAGAAACTCACTATTTCTATTTGTGTTAATGTTAATAGGTTATTTAAGCATTTCCGAAAGGTACCTAATAGCAAAAAGGTTTTTCTTTAAAGATTTGGTCTGCCATTTATTTAACCAGAAGAATTTAGTATTTGGATTATTCTCTGAAATGTATTCAAGAAGAGGTAAATCATCGTCGACATAACGATCAATTTTCATTTTTTTGATTATTCTGTCTTTAAAAACATGAGGCTGTTGGTCTTCAAAATTGAAAAACATGGCGCTGAATATTTTATCAAAATTATATTTTTTAACAATTTGTTTTGTTCGATCTTTTAAGAAACTAAAACGGCTTGAGATGAGATAATATCTATGTTTTTTGTCTTCTGCAAGAGCTTCAACAAATTGAATATTCTCGATAATCGGAGGGCGAAAAAATGGGTGGTGGCTTAAGATTCGTATGATTATCTCTGCTTTTGAGGGCATTCTATACAAAAGCAGGCCGTTTGATTGTTGCTTGTACAACCTGTTAATCAATGCATCTGGGATAAATGGTGGATAGTCTATAAAAATTTTGTCAAGGTCGAATCCTATGTTCATCTCTTGTATTATAAAGTTATTATAGATAAGATTGTAGCACTATTTTTATGAAGAAGTGTGACTTTTTATGAAAATTCTTATAACAGGTGGAGCCGGATTTTTGGGAATGCACTTAGCATCTTATCTTCACAGAAAAAATTGTAAGTTAACACTTATTGATATTCAGCAGTTTGACAAAAAAGAATATGGAGAAAGCTATAAATTGGCGCTTTGCGATGTTAGAAATAGAAATAAACTAGATAAATTGATAAAAGGATAGGATATTGTTGTCCACGCTGCTGCGGCTCTTCCCCTCTGGAGAAAAGAAGACATTTATAGCACAAACG
>CAZPZA010000107.1:0-3134 GCA_964590985.1 uncultured Gammaproteobacteria bacterium | reverse complement strand
CCCAGTGACTATTCCTATAGTAATGGAATATAAAAGTCCTCTCTGAATAACGACCTGGATATCAAGAAGTCGGTGCCGAACAATCGCGTATGCCGTAAAAGCAATAAATATTATAGACGATAACGGGCCGAGAAGATTAAATTGAAAAATGCCAAACGCTGGGAGAAGTGCATCAAATATGAACGTGGAGATTATGAAGATCGCTGCACCTAGAAAAAGATACTGTAGTTGTAAACGGTAAACACCAGAAATCCTGCGATATTTTTGGACAAAGAGATATAAGCTCAGCACCATATACACTCCAATCACTACTAATATGAGGGGGAAGGCTGGACCGTTTATCGGTTCTGGATTTTTATCAGGAAAAATAGTTATTCCTCGCACAACGAGTCCGAGTTGAATAAAAATAGATACAAACAAAAAGGGTATCGTATGAAGCCAGAATCTCTTCTTTAGATTCTGCGAATGAGGAAAAACTTTGGCTAGCAGGAAAAGACCAAAAAACATTATCAACGATGCAAATAAAATTAATCTTCCGAAAAAGAAATTCTCCGTCACAAAAATGAGGACTATACTAGCTCCCCATAACGCTATCCCAATAACAAAAAGCGCAAACGCGCGATTTACAATACTCCTTGGGTTTTTTATCAGGACATATACGGCCAATAAAAAATTTGTCGCCATGCCAAGAAGAACTATTAAATATTGCAACAAAGAGGATTCCATATAATATAATTAGAACCTCGCTTACGCTGAGGTTCTAATATTTGCTTGATAATATCAAAGAAATTTTTTTACTGCAATAAACATCTGCTGAATATCTACCATAAAAAGTTCCGGGAGAGGATGTTCCTCGTAGTAGTGCTTTATATCCACCGGCACGTTTCTCCAGACAATTTTTGCATCAGAGATAGGCAGGCAATGTATACCGAATTCAGTGAGACGTTTTATAGAACTAGATTTCGCTTGAATAAGCAAGTATTTTTTCCCAATCGAAAGAGCATAACGCGACATTTCATTAAGTAAGAGGTGTGAGACCCCTTGGGCAGTTGCTGCCCACTTACTTCCCTGAACAATATTCTCTCGCTTAAAAGGTAGAGGTGTTGTTGTGTGGTCAAACTCATATACTTCTTCATAAGGAAAGGGATGCGCGTCATCAGTAAAATCAACCGCAACCGATCCAACAATCTCGGATCCTTGTTTAGCGGCAAAGAGTGCGCTGTGAGCAGCGCGAGGATACGTACACTGGTACCATCGAAGCGCTACCCCATCAATAAAATCAAAAACGCGCTCCTGTTCTTCTGGATCAGTAACCAACTCTACCCTTACCACCATCTTTCTCGCACAACCTTTACTTCAAGAGTAGCCGCATCAAATGAAACATATCCGGGCATTGATGGTATATCTGTAATATCTCGCTTTGTTTCGGAATCCTCTAATAGGTAAAGGAGCGCTCTATTAGCAAGAAAGCCAGTAGCCAAGGGTGGGTTTGTTGCAATAATAGACGCCTTTCCTTCTTTACGGAGCCGCCTCCATAATGCTTCGCGATTCCCCTCTTTGGCCCAAGGACAGTATTCTGGTAGCGCGGGAGCAAACCCCTCGAGCACACTTTTCATTATACGCTCAATGACATCCTTGTCTCTTTGTCCTTGCCGCAACTTATTCTCTATCTCAATAGCCTCCTTTAATGTAAACCCGAGAAGCTCCTCTACTGTAAGACTTTCCGGTGTAAAGAAGAAGACGTGAGTCGTAAACCCTACTGTATCGGCACAAATAATTGATATGCCGTGAGCGCGTGATCGCTCATGTAAAAGGAGACGCGCGCCAATGGCCCAAAATTCAATCTCATCACATACGACATCACAACCATCCAAAAAACTATCGACGTTATCTTTATTTATGCCTTGGGGATAAACCACGAGCGTAGTATCATCGGTAATAGTCCTAAGCATACGAGCTGTTTCAAATGCTTTTGATTTACCTACGGTGGATTTCGTAGCGCCGAACTGCCGGTTGATGTTAGAGATATCAAATACCTCACAATCTGCTATACGTATCTCTCCAATGCCCAGCCGCAAAAATATCTGCGCAAGCAAACCGCCCATGCCTCCGCAACCTGCAATTCCAATGGTTTTGTTTCTAAGAATTTCCTGCTCTTTACATGTGATCCAACCAATATTTCGATCTGTGCGTTCTTTATAATATGCATTTTCAGGATCCTTGGGCAGCAACTTATATACAACATTCGTATCGGGATTTTTTGGTAAATCATACCCCTCTAACATAGAACCTCCTTTTTGGCGACAATAATCATGTCCTCGCTATCTTTTGTGTATGGGGTTCTATTCCAATCGCCATAAGATTGAAAATGCCTAAACCCCACCCCCTCACACATCGTCACAAACTCCTCTTCTGTATATACACGGATTGAATAGTCTCTCCTCACCTCTCGCCCATGTTTATCTTTAATAATCCACGAGCCATACATTCTTTTATCTTCTGGATTATATTTATCAATAATCCTAAGACTCTTGCCTGAAACTAGGCGTCTTGTCTCATCTTCCTTATACTTCCCGCTCAATACACGGGGTATATTTACATCCGTATGAAATAAAAATTTGCCGCCGGGTTTCAGGGCGCGAAAAAAATTTCTCAACACCATTTCATTCTCTTCATCGGTTTCAAAAAATCCAAAGGAATAAAACATATTAATAACCGCATCGAATTCCTGAAAATAGCTAATCTCAATCATATCTTCTTGCTTCCAGATAACATCTACTCCTTTTTCTGCGGCATACGCTTGGGCTCTTTCAAGGTGCACGGAGTTGAGATCGGAACCCAAGACACGAAAACCTTTCTTTGCAAGTTCGATACTATGCCTTCCATAGCCGCAGGGAATGTCCAAAACATTTTGCCCTACTCGAAGGTCAAGAAGACGTACTGCGCCATCAACCTCTGTTTGCGTTCTCTCTATCAAAGATTGCTTTTGAGAAATCAGATATCCTTCCCGAGAGTTGTCTCCCTCAAGATAAAACTCTCCGAAAAAACCATAATCTTCTCCAAACCACTCCGTAGCAACAAACAACTTCGACAGACAGCTCATAGCGCCGTCGATTTTTTCAAATTCAGACATC
>CAZPZA010000106.1:1839-3134 GCA_964590985.1 uncultured Gammaproteobacteria bacterium | reverse complement strand
ATCAATTTCTAAAACATGATTAATATCTATATCAACACCCTTATCTTTGGCTGCTTTTTGAACAAATGATGGATTTTCTCGGATGAATTTTATATCTAGCATAAAAGTAAACTCAAAAGTCAAAATGCAAAAGGCAAAAGTACAATTCAAAATTCAAAACTTTTGACTTTTTACTTGTATTTTTGAGTTTTGACTTTTAACTTTTGACTTTTACATAAAAACAATAATCTCTCTACTTAATACCCAGAACTTTTTTTATGATGGATTTCAACTTCTTAATAGCTATATATCTATGATTATACTTCTTCATCTCGCTATCGGTCAATTCGCTTTCGTGATAGTACTTTTTAACATCTGGCAAATAGAAAAACGAGCGGAATGGATAGCCTTTGGATAACTTCAAATGTGGTTTTTCTGCAATAACCCCTTCTACTTCGCCTGAAGAACTCCATGTTTTGCCGTTGGGAAGAGCAAGCGTAACAACTGCTCTAAAGAAGGCTTTTCTATTGGTATCTGGCAGTTCTTTTGAAACTCGCAGCATGTGATCAATTAATTCTTCATCCGTTGCCTCATAGCCAAGCCACCTTCTGCTTTTTACTCCCGGCGCCCCACCTAGCGCATCTATTTGCAAGCCCCCATCATCTGCAATTGTCGGCAAGCCGCTTTTTTGGGCATAAAACAAGGCTTTTGTCTTTGAGTTCTCCTCATAAGTCTTT
Source organism: uncultured Gammaproteobacteria bacterium (assembly GCA_964590985.1). Lineage (GTDB taxonomy): Bacteria > Patescibacteriota > Microgenomatia > Levybacterales > UBA12049 > CAZPZA01. The sequence goes on along the minus strand of CAZPZA010000106.1, from coordinate 2,418 downwards.
CCATTCTCTCTAACATCATCTGTAATTCCAATGTCATTTAATGAAACTAATTGAACAGGCAAATCCGCAAGGAAATTAGACAATTCTTTCAATTTCCCCTTATTCGTGGTTGCAATTAGAAGTTTTTTCATCCTGCACCCTAACTATTTTTTTAAAAGCTTAATAAAATCACCAACTGAGAGATTTGTGGGTTTTATAATACCATTTCGTAGAGTTCCTTTTTTAATAATTTTTTGCAGGGGAACGATGATAGTTTGTTTATGATCACTTGATATACGGGCAAGTTTTACATGGCTTCCCCTTTGACCAACAACACCAAAGCCAATTTTCTGTAATGCTTTTATTGCGTCTTTTCCAGAAACTTGTGGTAGCTTAGGCATTTATGTTCAATTTTATTGGCACCATGAACTGATTTCTGGCATCTGAAATTTCCTCCACATCTTCTGATTGATTTTCCAGATAAAGAGTAATTGCATCTTTAATGTTTTCAAGCGATTCTTCAAAAGTCTCCCCTTGAGATGCACAGCCCGGAAGAGAAGGAACCCAAACAGAATATCCTCCCTCGCTTTCTTTCTGAAA
>CAZPZA010000106.1:0-1739 GCA_964590985.1 uncultured Gammaproteobacteria bacterium | reverse complement strand
AATCTCGTAAACCCCGTCAACATTTACGTAGATATTTTTTGTAGCAAGCTGAACTCCAGTTCTTTGAGCGTCTCGATAATTAGAATCAATATTATATCCTCCATTTTTATCAAAATACGCTATTTCGCCTTCTTTGTCTTTTGTCATGCCGAACTTGTATCGGCATCCTTTTTAGATCCTGAACCAAGTTCAGGATGACACGTAAATGTAATGTTTCTTTAAATCTTTTCTGAACAAAATTCTTATTAAGCGATAAAATAAGCCAGGCGGCTTTGGGTCCGTGGTCTTTACCAATAAGTGAAACGTAAATTGCTGCAAATGCATCTTTTGAAGATATACCTAATTCTTTTGCCCATTCATATAATTTTTTTTGGAATTCTTCTGCGTTCCATTTCTTACCAAGTCCTAATGTAATTTTTTTTAGATATTCCTTTTGCTGATTAGATAACCCTCTTGCTCTATCTGGTAATTCTTTCTGCACCAAAAATTTTTCAGACTCTGGCGCATATTTTTCAATCCAATTTCTTGCATATTTCGCCCATTCTTCCAACCCTTCTTTTCTAATCTCCATTTCCATATTGGGCATTTGAATCCACTGGGAAAGAACCGAAAATCTAATACTTGGAACTTTTTTAACCTTCCCAACTTGCGAAAGTTCAAATACTCTTGCTAGATCTTTGTCTGTTTTGTCAAAATACGCATCAGCGACTCTTTGATACTCATCAAACAGTCTTGGAATGGTATCTCCACTAGGATCAAAATTAATTGCCTGATTTATTCTGGTTTTCACCATGAGAAACCGCAAAAGTTCAGGAGGCAATATTTCTAACATTTCCGAAGCTGACGACCCAACGCCTTTTGATGTAGACATTTTCCTTCCACTAACCATGAACCATTCATAAGCTATTGGATAAGGAACTGCATACTTTAACACTCGCTTGCATACCAGTGATGCTAAATCGTGTGATCCACCCCTGCTCATATGATCCTTTCCGGCACCCTCAACCGTTACCCCAATCGCTTTCCATTTGCAAGCCCACTCAACTTTCCAGAGAAGTTTTCCGGCAATTCTGTCAATGCTGCTGAAAGGAGAAATTGAATCTTTGAACCCACACCCTTTTGTCCATTTTAGCCTCTCAACCTCGCATGCAAACGAAACTTTCTCTCCATCCCAACCAGTGACTCGCGTGGTAGAAACTTTTCCGCATTTTGGACAAAAGACCTGAAATGGAAACCAGTCATCTGACAGTTTTCTTTTATATAATTCCTCATAAATACCTCTTATAACATCTGCCTTATCCAAACATTCTTTTATTAAACTATTCATTTTGCCGCTTAAATATAAATCAGTCGCCCATAGAATTTTTGGGTTGCATCCAATTGCATTAAACACATTAATGAACTCTTGGGCGTAATATTTTGCGTAAGATTCAAAACCAGAAACAGGAGAGGGAATTTTATAAAGCGGCATTCCTAAATAGTTCTCGAATTTTTCGCGTGGTAAATAAACAGGAAGCGCATCCATTGGATCGTGATTGTCAAAAACATAAGTATATTTCGCCTCAACTCCCAAAGACCTTAAGGCTTTATAGACCAGATCATGAACTACTACTCCACGCAAAGCGCCAACATGAATTCTTCCAGATGGCGTCTTCATGTCATCCACCCATTCAAGAGGAAGTTTTCTTTCTTTTAATTCCGCAGCAACCCTATCCGCCCAAAACATACTTTGTATTATA
>CAZPZA010000105.1:0-3170 GCA_964590985.1 uncultured Gammaproteobacteria bacterium | reverse complement strand
CCACAAAACATGCCGTTGATTTCATGGAAGAAAGCAATTATTATAACTCCGATGAATCAGAAAAATGTGGATTTTGAATCCGAAGTATTGGTAGAATTTTATAAACGACTTCTTGATTGCCTTGATGTTAGAATTATGGAAATGTTCTTCTTTAGTGATATCATGGAAAAAGGAGCCGCATCAGGCAAGCAGGAGTATCTTGATAAGGCTTACAAGATAGGGACTAATCTGATAAAATATATCGAAAAATAGATGGAGGTAAAACCAATGAAGCAGATAACAGCAACAGACACTCTTATATTGTCAATACCTGAAAGGATTCAACTTGTAGAGGACATATGGGATACCATAGCCAATGAGCCGGATGCTATCGAATTATCAGAGGAAGAAAAAAGAATAATTGATGAACGATTGGAGGCATATCATAGAAACCCTGAGGCAGGCTCTCCATGGGAAGATGTATACAAAAGGATAGTGGCTAAAGGATGAAATACAATGTCATAATCAGGCCCGAAGCCGAAAATGACTTGAAGGAGGCTTTTTCCTGGTATGAGGATAAAAGACTTGGATTAGGCTATGACTATCTTTTACAGGTTGATGCAGGGATTAGATTCATTGAAAGAAATCCTGAAGTTCATCCGCTCGAGTATAAAAGAACAAGAAGACATCTTATCAAAAGATTTCCTTACAAAATAATCTATCTGTTTGAAAACGAAAAAGTTATTGTTCTGGCTGTAATTCATGGCAAAAGGAGCCCTGAATTTATAAAAAAAAGGATAGACCGCATCTAACAAGCCGCTCCACATTGACGCTTTTCTGTCATGCGCCTTGCAAAGAGCCTCAAGCCGCACGCCAGAAGCGCAAGTGAGATTGATCATTCTGACAGACGCCGTTGGCGTCTGTCAGAACGCGGCGCCGGATTTCCATCCGTCTTGTTCTTTGCGCCAAAAAAAACAAAACGGCGCTGCAGAACAAGCCGTATGCAGCAGACCTGCGCCTCACAAATAAATTTGCTCGGCGCCGGCTGCTGATCCGGCGCCACGTTCTCCCTTCGCTTCGCTCATGGAGAATGCGGGGCTGAGCCATGTGCCCCATCCCTCCGCTCCGCTGCGGGAGAACCAGGGGCACGAAACCAATGACCCTGCGGGTCATGGCTCAGCCCCGCATTAGCCCTAAAAATCGCAAATAAAAATTGACAAGTGTTGACTAATGTTGTAGTGTCTTGATAAAGTAAAATTAAGCTTTATCGGAGGCGTTCATTTATGGAAGAAAAAACCGTTTACACAACAAAAGAGGCAGCTAAATATCTTGGTATTAGTGCCTCAACGATTTATCGCATGGAAAAGCAAGGGCTAATAGCGGCAATCAAAACTCCTGGCGGGCAGAGGCGTTTTAGCAAAGAAAATATAGAAAAATATTTACAAGAAAGCCAGAGGTTTGAAGCTCCTCAAAATCCGAGCAGATTCAAAAAAACTGACTTTATTATAAGAGAATCCGAAGCAGTTTATCATGCAAAGCCAGATGCTCAAAGTGATGAGTTGTTCTATCATAATGATTCAGTTTGGATTTATAATGATGATATTTTGAAAACAAACAGTATCCAAGAAAATTCTATTGACTTAATAGTAACATCTCCTCCTTACAATGTGGATATTAAATATAATTCCCATGACGACACTATGACCTATGATGATTATCTTTCATTTACAAGAGATTGGCTTGTTCGATGTTATAAATTTATTAAAAATGACGGAAGATTTTGTCTGAATATACCTTTAGACAAAAATAAAGGCGGTCAACAAAGTATGTGTGCAGACATTACAACAATCGCAAAGCAAGTTGGCTTTAAATATCATTCAACAATTATTTGGAATGAACAGAATATTTCAAGACGAACAGCTTGGGGTTCTTGGCTTTCTGCAGCCGCTCCTTATGTAATAGCTCCTGTTGAAGTAATTGTTGTTCTTTATAAGAAAGAATGGAAAAAAACAAGTGGCAGCCGAAAATCAGACATAACCAAACAAGAATTTATGGAATGGACTAACGGCGTATGGAATTTTAGCGGCGAGAGCAAAAAGAGAGTAGGACATCCTGCCCCATTTCCAATTGAGTTGCCAAGAAGATGTATAAAACTTTTTAGCTTTGTAGGCGATACAATACTCGATCCATTTCTTGGAAGCGGCTCAACATTGCTTGCTTGTTTGCAAACTGAACGAAAGGGTATGGGCACTGATATTGATAAAAATTATTGTGAATTAGCAAAGAGACGCCTTTTGACAGAAGGACAGATAAATCAACTTAAATTCAATGTTGCAGCAGGGGGCAGATAGTGGCGAAAAGCATCAACGAGTTAATCATGGCGTATTTTCAAAAATATCCCAAGAAAGATTTAAAACATGGACCAGTTGTAGATTGGGTTACAGAACAATATCTAAAGGACAATCCTGAACCTCCAAGAGATCCGTGGAGAGCCATTCGCAAACTTCATCAAGAGGGAAAATTAATCAAAATCGGCAAAGGTGTTTATCGCTATGCCCCTGATCATATCAAAGAAATCGAACTGTTTGATTTTCCGCCTGAAATAAAAGAGGAAATTTTTAGTCGCGATGGCTATAAATGCGTTGTCTGCGGTAGGGGCAGGAAAGACGGGGTTGAAATATGTGCTGACCACATTAAGCCAAAAGATAAAGGTGGAGATAACTCTATTGAGAATGGACAAACCCTGTGCATGGAACATAACCTTATCAAAAAGAATTACTCACAGACAGAGGCAGGTAAGCGGTATTTCATCAAGCTTTATAAACGAGCAGTGTCAAATGGCGATGGCAAGATGGTGAAGTTTTGTAAAGATGTTTTTGATATTTACGATAAGCACAAAATAAATGGGCATATTAAAAGACCCAATGGGGAACATAAATAAAACAAGGGCTAACAAGGCGCTCCACCTGACGCCGAAAAGCTCAGCGCCGGCTGCTGATCCGGCGCCACGTTCTCCGGTCGCTTCGCTCCCGGAGAATGGCGCGAATGAGGAGCATTCGCATTGTTCCCCGTCGCTTCGCGCCGGAGAACAATGCGAATCGAACAGACGCCCTTCGGGCGCTCCTCATTCGCGCCATTAGGCAGTGACCGAATCTATTCACACCCGTAAGGAGATTTTCTGCATTGGATAT
>CAZPZA010000104.1:0-3279 GCA_964590985.1 uncultured Gammaproteobacteria bacterium | reverse complement strand
TTTTTCTTGTCAGAAAACCATCTATAAAAGAAATCTTTAACTTTCTCTTTTTCTCCTTTCTTCCATAAATCGTATAACTCTTTTAATTTTGGAATTGTAAGAAATCCTGCCCAATTATATTCAAATTTTTTAAATTCTTCTTCATCAGTGAAACTTAAAGACTTTGAGATAGACTCAAATATCCCTTGCCAATTAAATCCAATATTAAAAATTGGATTGAGTGATGATAAGAATGCCGTATCTATTATCTTAATCTGTTCTAATGCTTTATTTGCTCGAGTAAGATGGTCAAAATTTATCTTGTGTAAACTTTCAATTGCAATTAGTGTTGATTTAGGTATTTGAAAACTATCGGCCAATCTTTTATTCATTTGCACAACAGACTGCATCTGTTGAATGAGAAAAGATGGTATTTTGAATTGTTCGGTAATTTGTTTGTTTAATCTTTCAATTTGTTCAAATTGAACAAAGGATAACTTTGGAATTGATATTTGTTTTGCGATTAATTCGTTTATCTGAGAGATTTTTTCAAACTGAAGAAAAGTTTCTTTTGGAATTATTTGGCCTATATCAGGAATTATTGGTTTTATATTTGCAAATACCCTTGCTATTGACCTATTTGCCTCTTCAAAATCTTTAAGGTTAATCTTTGATTTTGAGACATTATCTTTTTCTCCAGCATTATCTTCTGACATTTTATCTTCTCAACTTAATATTTTTCTTACAAGAAGGACATTCTACATTAAGTTCTCCTTTTCTCTTTAATTCTCCCACTTCTGAATCATCAAGTGTGAACTCTTTTTGACAAAATTTGCATTTAAACTGCCTCTCCTTCAATTTTTTACATGACTTTTGGTGTTCAATTCTTTCTTTAACTGTACCGAATGCTTGCTTGCAACCTGAACAAGAATAGGACTTCTCAGGAATTTGTATTTTTAAATCAACATTACATTCTGGACATACCATTACTTTTTCTTTATTTTTTATAGGTAAATCCTCTAAACCAAGCTTAATTTCAGAATTACAAAATGGACAAATAATCGGAAGTGAATCTTTATCTAGACTTACCGATTGTTCATCTATTTTTTCTTGTAATTCTTTCGTTTTATCACTATCTACTTGAGCTTTGATCGATTTTTATTGACTACGCCAGCATTTTTTCTTTAGGTTTTCTATCGTCTAGAAATTTCTTTCCATACCGAAAACAGAAAAGTATATATAGGAATGTAGTCAGTATCATATTGACTACACATGGTTTTTATCAAACGTATAAAAAGAGGAAAGTACACGTACCTTGCAGAAGTAAAAAGTGTCCGTAACGGCAATAAAGTACGACACGAATTTATTCGGTATGTTGGAAGAGAAGTAGACAAGAAAACCATTCTCAGTGGCTCGTTAGCCTCCGCCAGTGTAGAGAAAGTCGCGCTGTATGGTCCATTGTTAGTGCTGCATGATATTGCATACCAGCTTGGCCTTGCCGAGATTCTAGGTGCTGAGGCGCCATATATCCTCAGCTTGGTGTACGCTCACTGCATTGAACCTGGCAGTCTTACCTCCATAGAAGAGTGGTACAAAAGAACAGACCTTGATAAAATCTTGTCAATTAACCACGTCACGTATGACAAACTGCTAAAAGCATTGGACTCATTGCAAAAAGAACCAGATTATATTCAAAGCAAAATGTTTACTGCCGCGAAAAAACTGTTAACAACGAACCCGAAAGGAATTTTTTATGATGTTACCAACGTCTATTTTTATGGATACAACTGTCCTATGGCAAAAAAAGGCCACAACAAAGACAACAAGAATGAAAAACAAGTCCAGATAGGACTTGCAGTAACCAAAGATGAAAAAATCCCTATTTTTCATCAGACATTTGACGGTAACATTCATGATGCTAAAACGCTTGGTGATATTTTTTACCGGTTTGACTCATTTCTGATAAAGCACGCATGTATCGTTTGGGATAGAGGTATCTCCTCAAAAGAAAACATCTTGGAAGCACAAAGGCAAAAATTTGATGTGATTTGCGGCTTAGCGATGCATGATGATCTGAAAAGAATTGTTGAAGCAATAATGAAAAAAGGAATTATCGCATGCTTTGAAAACAGAATAGAACTCAAAAACTCCACACTCTTTGCAACACAGCAAAAATATTCATTCAAGGGAATCAACGGTTACCTCAACATTTGTTATAACGACGAGAAGAAGACCGCAATCAAAGAAGCAAGATACAAAAAGATACAGCAAGCAATTGACGCACTAAAGAAAGGAAAACCAATTTCTGACGGCGTAGCAAAATACCTCCGATACGGTAAAGTAGTCAATGCCGCTGTTGAAGCGGCAGAAAAATTTGATGGAATCTCACTTATTTTCTCAACAAAAAAGATTCCGAAAGAGGAAGCAATAGCCATTTATTTTGAGAAAGATGTGGTGGAAAAATCATTTCGGTGTATGAAAAGTACCTTAGAAATCAGACCGATACGTCACTGGCTCTCTGAAAGAGTAAAAGCGCATATTTTTCTTTGCTACATTGCATATTATCTTCTCAGCATTCTTGAATACAAACTCAAGCCGCTCAAAATGAGTGCCTCACACGCAATCAACCAACTAAAAACAGCATACCGAGTATACTTATCAGACAAAAAAACAAAAAACAAATTCGTAAAAACAGTAACGCTATCAAAAGAACAAGAATCCATACTCAAAGCGGTAAACAAACAACTCCTAAAATGTAGTCAATAAAATCAGCTCCGAAGTCAGGTATCTAATTCTATAAAATATTTCCTTACTACTTTCCTGAGATAATTTCCATTCCATAATTCAATAGGTGCTTCTTTAGCCTGCTCTTCTGCTTGAACAGTAAAACCTGAAGTTGTGACTATAATAGCTTTATCGGCCTTATATTTCAACATTGCACCAAGAACGTTTTGAACTGTGACCGCACCTATATTGTTGCCAGCAGTGTTTTGTTTGACCTGTATAGCAACTATATTCTGTCCTTTTTTGGCGACTATATCTATGCCAAAATCACCCGTCTTTCTAGTAACTGTGGTTTCATAACCCATTTTCCCAAAGAGTTTGGCTATGAAATCCTCAAATTCAAAGTGTGATATGTGCATAAAGTTTCTATCAATTCCGATTTGTATTTCTTCCCACTTCTTTATCTCTTCTGGCGTCCCCCATTTATTCTCAAATTTATACAGCCCTTTGGCGTTTTGTTTCTTTTCAAGTTCTAATTCTTTTTCTTTTCTTTCTTTCTCTAATTCTAATTCTCTC
>CAZPZA010000103.1:0-3335 GCA_964590985.1 uncultured Gammaproteobacteria bacterium | reverse complement strand
CGCATACTTAATGCCTACAGGGAGAATGTCATTTATAATGTCATGGATGGAAAGCCGCTTTTCCAAATAAAGCATCAGGAAAAGGAGGCTAGAGAAGAGATTGATGCTGCAAACGATGCTGGAGAGGAGACAAAAACCACAAAGCTCGTAAGGTTCCTTTATTCCGTCCCAAAGTTTGTCGGCACCGAGCTGGAGGAATACGGGCCTTTTGCAGAGGAGGATATTGCTAACCTCCCATTAGAAATAGTAGAGCTTTTAATAGGCAAGGGCAAGGTTGAGGAAATTAAGGAGAATTAAATTTTAATTTCTTTATTTTGTTGCTGTAAGTTCTCTGTACAAAGCTGCATCCTATTGCCTTTTTGTCGCATTCATCATTATTTTTTGAATTGTTATTTGCTAATTCTTTTATTGTTTCTAAATCTTTGCTGCTTATTGTTTCATCTGCATCCAGAACAAGAATCCAGTCTTTTGTTGCTTTGCTTATTGAGAAATTCCTTGCCGCTGAAAAGTCATCATTCCACTTAAAACCATAGACTTTATCTGTAAATTTTTTCGCTATCTCTTTTGTCTTATCATTGCTGCCAGTATCAACAATTATTATCTCGTCAACAATACTCTTAACACTATTTATGCATTTTTCTATATAATCCTCTTCGTCTTTTACAATCATACAAAGGGATATTGCTGGCATTTTTATTAGTTATTTTGACATGCTATTTAAGAGTTGCGCAGCACGGACCAAAATCAAAAGTTATTTAAATACAAATTTTAATAGATACTATTTTAATTAAAAAAGAGGATTAAAATCACAGAAAGCAAAGATTATACCAATTACGGAGTTCTTGGAATAGTTGCGATAGTCGCTGTCGTTGGTTTAGTTATGTTGTTTTCAGAAAAATTAGAGCTTAAGAAAGAAGTTATTTCAAGCGGTGATACTGAGAGTGTAACAGGCTCATTTACCCTTTTTTCAAAACAAGATTGCGTTGCTTCTTCAACACGCCCTTGCTATGACAAGCAAACAGGTAAAAAGATTGTTGGTCTTGAGGCTAAAGGAGGGGAAAAGGCATTTGCCGCTTGCTTAAAGGGCAAAGCTATTGGCTCTTCCGGTAGTTATATGGTTGAAACACCAATATGCGACCAGGAGAAATTTCTATATTGCTACGATGGTAAAAGCAAGGTTTTTTTGAGAAAATTTGGAGGTTTTTGTGGTGAATCCCAACCAGAGCCTCAACCTTCTCTGAACTGCCCAAGAGCTACCGAATTTTATCCACTTAGTTTCCTTGATACAAGCTGGAGCATGAGTAGTCCAACCCAAAATTATTGGCTAACAACAATGTTTAAGTCGAAGAGCGGCACACTCTTTGCGGCAGGCTTTAAATTAGACTACACCACATATGGAATCATTTATGGTGGATATCTCCCAGTTATGTATAAGTCAACAGATAATGGCGTGAGTTGGAATTCTGTAAATCTGCCTTACAGCGAGACGGATTTGGGCAGTTGGGTCATGGTTCTCTCAATGGCAGAAGACAAAAATGGAGTTTTATATGCAGGAGGCCACAAATTATGGAAGAGTGTTGATGGAGGAAATACATGGAGTACACTGCCGCTGCCATATCCTAATAATTACTGGGGCGGTTATACACCTATTACCAATATGTTAGTTACAAAGGATAACTCCCTGATAGCCTCGTTCTATGATACATTTGTAGTAACTGGTCCTAGTGATCCTTATTACTTCCGTCCAAAGGTTTCTAGGAGCACTGACGGAGGAAATAGATGGAATGAAATCTTCAGTCACGATTATTTCATTACTTCGATTGTAGAGGCAGATGATGGTTCGTTAGTCTTCCGTGATTCAATAGGCGGTAATCCAGGCAGTGTGTACCGCTATGCCAATGGAATTGTAACTAAAACATTTACCGATGGGCCAGCTGCAATGGACTATGATGCGGGGTTTCTCAAGGCAAGTAATGGAAACATATATCTTATATCCCCAGACAAATCTGCCGATATTAATGTCGTTGACTATACACAGACAGGAACAGCTTACCTAGCTGCATATAAATCCACTGATAATGGCATGACATGGACTAAATTGGGAGTGCTTCCTAACTCTTGGGAGTTACAAGGCAAGATTGTTGAGGCTTCTGATGGCACTATGTATGCTACATCTTGGTCGAATTGTTATCGTGCGGAAACAATCTACAAGTCAGAAGATAAGGGGGTTACTTGGAACATCATCGCATCCTCTCCAATATTCGGCAAAGGCAAACACGCTGATCCCTACTTTAGATATGCAATTCTCTCTTATGTAGAGGTTTCTGGAAAAATTTTGAATGTAGGAAACGCACCCGTTGTATTTTCCACACCTTAGGTGAGTTAAAATCGCTGAAATAAAGAACAGAACAAATTACGGAGTTCTTGGAATAGTTGCAATAGTGGCTGTTGTCGGATTAATTGTTTCGTTTATGGGAAGCAGCCAATCTGGTGAAAGCGTAACCGGCTTGGCATTGTTTTCTTCACAACAAGATTGTGTTTCGTCAACCCAGCGTCCTTGTTATGATAAGCAGACTGGTAACAAACAAATTTCTCTTTTGACTAAAGGCGGAGAAAATGCTTTTGAAGCCTGTTTAGAGAATGCGGTACCAAATGAGAAGGGCGAGCTTGTAATATCCACAGCCTACTGTGACGGAGAAAAATATAGTTATTGTTATGATGGCAAAAGCAATGTTAGGATAAGAAAATTTGAAGGTGCGTGTGGCTCTCGTTCAATTACTGCATTTAATCCGAATTGCCCAGACTATAAGCCAGTGCCATATCATACGATTAGGGGTGCTATGACTTCTGTGTCAGGGGTAACAGCTGATATAAGGTTGTACCCTTCTGACATTACAGCATTTGTAAAAAGTGCAATTGGAAATGGGATGGATACAGCAAATCGAATAGCTATTAGATCGCTTTTTAAGACAAAGAATGGTGTGCTTCTTGCAGGAGGCGACGATTATCTCTGGAGCGAATTTCGTTCGCTTTTGACAATCCATCGCTCACTTGACGAAGGCAGAACATGGACACCTGCCACAGTTCCTGTTGATGGTGATTCATACTTCAAATTTGTTAATGACATAGCTGAGGATGCAAATGGGATTCTTTATGCTGTTGGACGTCCAGGCGTTATGAAAAGTGTTGATGGCGGTATGAACTGGAAGAGAGTAAACATCTCATTAACTCCACGGCATTCTTATGCTCAGACGAATCGTGATTTTGTGCGCAATGTGTTAGTTTTAAGGGATAATTCAGTTCTAATTACTGTTCCATTTTACCAGAAATCATAT
>CAZPZA010000102.1:0-3448 GCA_964590985.1 uncultured Gammaproteobacteria bacterium | reverse complement strand
CGTTGCCCGCATTGCAAAAGCGCGAAAGTTATTCCTTTGCCAACCAGCGCATTACAATGGTCTTGCCTGGTGTGTAAGAAAGATTTTGTAATCGGCGAATAGCGACTGCTTTGCGTAGCCACTTTTCTTTTTTAATGAATACGCTATAAATCTTTTCAGCAGGAGGCGTTGGAATGAAAAAAGTTTTTATCGGATTAAGGATGCTATTTTGTTTTGTTGTTATCATAACTCCAGTTTTTGCCGCAGGCGCGAAATAATCCGCTTGGTCTACCCAAACGAATTAGTTGAACAAGGATGCGTAATTGGAAATTAAGGGCGGTTGCTATTCGCAGCCGTTTTTTTGTTTGCGAGGCGGGCAAAAAACTGGCATAATTTTGGAATGCCGGAAGAACTTAATAAGCCATATGATCCGAAAGAACACGAGGGCAAAATCTATAAACTTTGGGAGGAATCCGGATATTTTAATCCGGATAATTTGCCGAAGAGCAAAGAAAAAACTTTTACTATAGCTTTAGCGCCTCCTAACGTTACAGGCTCTTTGCATATGGGTCATGCTTTGGAGCACGCGACTTCAGACGTTTTGATCAGGTACAAAAGAATGCGGGGTTTTAAAACTTTGTGGCTTCCGGGGACTGACCATGCGGGGATTGCCACGCAAAACATCGTTGAGAAAGAATTGAAAAAACAAGGTATTTCAAAGCATGATCTTGGCCGCGAAAAGTTTTTGGAGAAAGTTTGGGAATGGAAAGAGAAATACGGAAATATTATTTTAGATCAGATGAAAAAACTTGGGGCTTCTTGCGACTGGTCGCGCACTAGATTTACGATGGATCCGGAGTACCAAGTAGCGGTTAAGGAGGCTTTTTTGCATTACCAAAAAAAGGGCCGGATATATCAAGGAGAGCGCGTAATTAATTGGTGCATAAGATGCCAGACGTCTTTGTCCGATTTGGAATTGGAATACGAAGAGGAGAAAGGGAAATTATGGTTTATTAAATATCCACTAGAACCGGAGCCCGCTGCCGCAGCGAGCTCCTCTAAGGAAGAAAAAAGAAATAATTCATTAGAGGCGCAGAGCGCCGGTTATGTCGTCGTGGCGACGACTAGACCGGAAACCATGCTTGGAGACACGGCTGTTGCTGTAAATCCGAAAGATAAACGTTATAAAAATTTGGTGGGTAAAAAAATTTTACTCCCGATTCAAAACCGCGAAATTTCGATTATTGCCGACCGCAGAGTTGAGATGGGTTTTGGGACCGGCGCGGTGAAGGTGACTCCGGCGCATGATGCGCTGGACGAAGCCATCGCGATTGATCATAAACTTGAAGCGCCTCAAGTGATAAATGAGCTTGGCAGAATGACCGCACTTACCGGGAAACAATTTGAAGGAATGAAATTGTTGGATGCGCGCGAAACAGTCTTAAAGGAACTGGAAGCGCGAAAATTGATAGAAAAAATTGAGGATTATTCGCACAACATAGCGAAATGCTACAGATGCGGTTCTACAACAGAACCTTTAAGAAGCAAGCAATGGTTTTTGAAGATGGGCGAGCTTGCAAAAATAGCAGCGCGTGCAGTAAAGGATAAGAAAATAATCTTTCATCCGAAACGCTGGGAGAAAGTTTATTTTGATTGGCTGAAAAATATTAAAGACTGGTGCATCTCGCGCCAAATCTGGTGGGGGCACAAAATTCCAATTGATGGTATTGATGATGTTTTGGATACATGGTTTTCTTCCGCTCTATGGCCTTTTGCGGTATTTGGATGGCCCGCGGCTTGCGCCGAAATCAAAAATCAAAAATCAAAAATCAAAAATATCTGTGTTTCTAAACCTGGCTCTGACTTAGCAACTTATTATCCGACGAACGCGCTGACTAATGATCGGGGAATTATTAATTTATGGGACGCAAGAATGATTTTTTCAGCGCTGGAATTTATAGGAAAAGTGCCGTTTAAAGATTTATTAATACACGCGACTATTTTAACCAAAGATGGCAAGCGCATGTCTAAGTCTTTGGGTACAGGGATCGACCCGATGACGCTTATAGAAAAATACGGCGCGGACGCAACCCGTTTCGGGCTTATCTGGCAGGCAATGGGCGGACAGGATATCAGGTGGTCGGAAGAGCATGTTGTTGCCGGAAAAAAGTTTTGCAATAAAATATGGAACGCGGCGCGGTTTGTTTTGCGGCAAAGTGAAAATTTCAAATCCAGCATTGAAATGGATAACCCCACCCCCATGCCCCCTCCCCTTAGTAAGGGGAGGGGGAGAAAAAAAGAGAATATCTCTTTTTTTGGGGAGGGGTCTATTTCATCGGTTGACAAACAAATCTTGACTGAACTTGCCCGGACTAAAAAAACCGTTTCTAAATTGATAGAAAAATACGACTTCGGACAAGCCCTTCATATTCTCTACGACTTTTTCTGGCACCAGTTTTGCGATGTTTATATTGAAGAATCCAAAAAAAATCTGAATGCCGAAGTTTTGTCCTATGTTTTTTCTGAATCCATCAAACTTCTCCATCCTTTCACGCCATTTATTACCGAACAAATCTGGTCATATCTTAAACCAAAAAGTTTCCTTATAATAGAAGAATGGCCGCGGTAGTGGATATTTCGTCATATGTGGTGATTTCTTTGCTTTTGGGGTTCATCCCGCCGGCATTGTGGCTGTGGTTTTGGATCCGCGAGGATTTGCATCCGGAGCCGAGAAAGGAAATTATGATCGTATTTTTGGCCGGGATGGCCTCGGTCGTTTTCGCGGTGCTTTTTGAGAAAAGCATTTATTCTTTAAATTCCAGAGTGCGCGAAATCTGGCAGTACTCCTCATTTTCCTTTCAATTTATAAATATAATCGGTTTCGCGTTTGTTGAGGAGCTTGTAAAAGTAGGCGCGGCTTACTGGACTGCTCTTAAAAGCAAATTTTTTGACGAGCCGGTTGACGCGATGGTTTACATGGTCACGGCCGCTTTGGGGTTTGCCGCGCTTGAGAACGTATTTTTTATCGGGGAGAGTTTAAAATCGGGAGTTGAACAATCTATAATTGTAAGCGCCTTTCGTTTTATAAATGCCTCGCTGCTTCATATATCGGCCTCGGCCATAATAGGAGCCGGACTTGCAATGTCTTTTTTTCACAAAGAAAGGCGAGTAAAGGAACTTTTGGGTGGCATTTTAATCGCCACATTTTTGCATGTGCTTTATAATTTCTTTATAATAAATAGCACATGGAGCGCCGCCTCCCAAGCTTGGCTTGTGGGGATTGTAATCACAGGAGGATTTGTTTCATTGATCCTATTTGAACGAGCAAGGAGGGAGATGATATAATAAAAGCTAGTTAATTGAATTAAGCAGGTTAAGTAAAATAAGCAAATTAAGTTATGATGACGGAAAAAAGGTCATTTTTTGAGAGGCTTACGGGGAGTGTCAAGGTGGGAGGCCCCGCAGGCAC
>CAZPZA010000101.1:0-3482 GCA_964590985.1 uncultured Gammaproteobacteria bacterium | reverse complement strand
CCCTGAGCGAAGTCGAAGGGTTGATTTTTGATTTTTGCAAAAGCCCGTATAGGGCTTTTGCAACATGCATGCCAACATCTCCTTGATAATTTGCTCTTTTAACTATAGCTTCTTGAGACTCCATTAATCTTGCCAAACATTCTCCCACGGCGTTACTATACAAATGTCCTATATGAAACTCCTTAAAAGGGTTGGGGTCTGTAAACTCCACCATTATCTTCTCGTTTACAAGCTTTGATGATCTGCCAAATTTTTCTTTTTTTTTAATAACTCTATCTAAGTTACTAATCAGATATTCTTTAGACAACCAAAAGTTTATAAATCCAGGCGCGACCGCTTCAACGCGGTCAGTATTTTGTATTAAGTATTTTGTATTAAGTATTTTTTCTATGTCTTTTGCTAGCTCTAAAGGCGATCCATATACTTTATACTTACTACTTAATCCTTTATCCTTAAACAACACCATCGCAATATTCGTCGAATAATCTCCATGCCTTTCGTCTAATGGGTGCTCAAGTTGGGGACTAACTTCCAAACCTGTTAAATCTTTTATTGCCTCTTTGAGATTGGTAATAATAAGTTCTTTTGCGCTTTCCATAATTTGATCTGTCATTTTATTTTATCACACTTGCCAAAAAGAAAATTGATCCCGGTTAAATCGGGATTGATTTAATTCTGTACTCGATTTCTAATACTGCTTTTACGAGTGATTTTGTTAGAAACAGTATAGTTTGATATAATTTCTGTTGTAGAAAAATTAGTATTCTAAATTTTCTTATGTCTAAAGAGTTGATAAAAAGATTTGTGGAAAAGGAGAGCATTAGATTTGGAGCTTGGTGGCTTCAAGCAAGGCAAGGTCTTAAACCAGAAGGCAAAAAACCCTACTGGAATCTAATTCGTAAGATTATAGCGCAAGAGGAGATTCGTTTGTCCGAACATATCGATATTCTCTCCGGATACGATTGCCAATTTAGCATTGAAGAGTTGGAAAAACTGAAAGAACTAAATGGCAGGAATTCTCTTGTAATAGCTAATCATTCTCATCTTAATCCCCTAGAAGGATACGGAGAAACACTTTTAACAAGTTATTATATTAAGGAAACTACTGGCAAGGAAATAAATTGGGTTCGTGAACGTAGAAAATCCCCTGTGCATGAACTCCCTCGACAATCGATGGATTATTCTTTAAATACCATACCAGTTAACTCTGTAAGAAAAGATCCTAAAGAAAAAATTTTTCCTGTAAAAAAGTTTATAAGTCGACTAATAGATTTCCCGTTAAAACCTATCTATCTTGATCATACGGATAATGGAGTTCTAGAAATTCTAAGAAGACTAGAAAAAGAGGAAACCGTAGGAATATATCCTGAAGGCGGGATTAGCCACACTAGCCAAGCCTCTCCAAGGCACATCTAGTAGTAGGTAAGATAATCTTCTTTGCTTGTAAAAATGGTATTCCTGTTGTCTGTGTTGCAACCCAAGTTGTAGACGACATTCTCTATGCTAATTTTTCTGTCCTTGACAATAATCGTGTATTAGAATTAAGAGAATCAACTAAAAATAACAGAAATGAGGGCGGACAAAATATTGTGGACCACGCCATGGAAACAATTGCCCAACATCTCCCTCCTAATCGCCGAGGCTACTATAGCTATATAACAATTTAGGCTCTTGCATTTTATATAAATTATTGGTAACTTTAATATTAGCGTCTAGCAATTAGCTGCCAGCATTTAGCATTATTAACCAGACGCTACTGGCTGGTCGTTTAAGATTATGAAAATTCTTATGATAGACGATGACGAAGCCTTAACTTCTATTTTTGCCACTGTGTTTAAGAAAAATGAAATAGACACTATTACGGCAATTAATGGAAAATCCGGAATAGACAAAGCTAAAACCGAAAAAGTAGATTTGATTCTTTTAGATCAGATTCTGCCCGATATGCCAGGAGGCGAAGTCTTAAGAGCGCTCAAGTCAGATTCCTCAACACAAAACATTCCTATAATTGCTCTTTCTAATTTTAGTCAAGAAGAATTGATTAAAGACGCTTTAAGCAATGGAGCAAAAGATTATGTCTTCAAGTATCAAGTTGAGCCGATTGATTTAGTCACTAAAATAAAAAATACTCTAAGATCAATGTAATGATTGAAAACGATTTAAGAAACCTCCTAATTCTTATAGCCTCATTTATTGCGTCTTTTAGTGGCGTAGCAGCAGGCGTGATAATGGTGAATGTGACTAAGAAATTTAAAACAGGAATCCTTTCTTACGGCTTTAAAGCCGTTGCAATAGGTATAATTCTTATAGCATTTGGGATAACGATAGATTCTCTCTCTACTTATGTTTTAGTGTTTCAAAATCCAACTCTTGATACTGCTTTACTTATCTTAAAGGAGGCATCTTTTGTAATTGGTGCATATGTTATTGTCATAGGAAGCAAAAGAACAGCAGACAAACTTGAAACATTAACCAAACAATAAAAAAATGGAGCTGCCTACCTTATTTTCCATACTTATAGTAATATTTTTGGGATTAATAGTAGTTTTTGTGTTTTTTAAAAAAGATAGATTAGAAAGCTCAAAAAAGAACAAGAGAAACGCAAATGACGACATTCCTTACTTAATAGTCCACGAACTGCGATCGCCAATTACAGCCATAAAAAATTCTGCAGAAACTTTAATATCTGGTAAATCCGTTCTTACTAATACAGAAAAAAAACAATTTCTAGAACTTATCTACCAACAATCAAAACTGCTTTTAGAGCAAATCCAACTGATAATGGATGTAGCAAAACTTGATGCTGGAAAACTTACTATCACCAAAACACAAGGCAATATGGGAGAATTTATCAGCCAGCAGACAAAAATTTTTTTACTTTCGGCAAAGAAAAAAAATATTTCTTTAAACGTGGAGATAGAAGACACTCCAATAATATCGTTTGATCCAATTCACATTGGTCAAGTGCTCAATAATCTTATTTCAAATAGCCTTAAATTTACTCAAGAAGGAGGAAAGATTTATGTCAAAGTAGGCATGTCAAATCCAACTGCAAATTATCTTACTGTTTCGGTTGCAGATACTGGCAGGGGCATACCCAAAGACTTTCAGAAAAGACTTTTTTCTAAATTTTCCCAGTCGCCTGAAACGCCGCAAGAAATAGCTAAACAAGGAACTGGCCTTGGGCTTTATCTCACCAAAGGCATAATTGATGCCCATAAAGGCACTATAAATGTAGAATCCGAAGAAGGTAAGGGAACAACCATTTCTTTTAATCTGCCTATTTAACAAAACTTCCCCTCTTAGGAGAGGCTAGGGTGAGGTTCACATCACAAGTTCAAAGATCAAAAATCAAAGATCAAAACCAAGCGCAAAACTCAAAAATTTTTAGCTTGAAACTTTAAGTTTGGCTTTGATTTTTGCGCTTTGATCTTTGATTTTTGCCGCCAGAGGCCCGCTTCGCAACGAGGCGAGCCAGCCTC
>CAZPZA010000100.1:0-3487 GCA_964590985.1 uncultured Gammaproteobacteria bacterium | reverse complement strand
CATTCTAGGGCAGGTATGTTATAATTATTTTTGATATGGCAAAGACGGTTAAAGAGCTACAATTTAAAGTTTTGATAGAGCAGGATGAAGACGGAGTTTATGTTGCTTCGGTTCCAGAACTTCCTGGCTGCTATACCCAAGGAGAAACACTTGAGGAGGTAAGAGAAAGAATTAAGGAGGTAATTGAACTAGTCTTAGAATCAGATACAGATTTAAAAGAGGAGAAATTAGAGTCTCCTAGACCTGCCTCCCGGTTTTTTGGTATTGAGGAAGTAACTATACGAAGTTATGCCTAAATTATCTCCGATTAGAGCACGAAAGCTGATTGCGATTCTAGAAAAATTGGGTTTTGAGAAGGTACGCCAAAAAGGAAGCCATGTAAGAATGAGGCATAGCGATGGAAGGAGAACGTCCAATTCCTATTCACTCAGGCGAAAAAGTGGGAATCGGGTTGTTAAAAAAGATCTTACGAGATGTACATATATCACGTAATAAATTTGTTAAGTTAAGATAAAAAACTTACACACAATTTCACACATCGGATGTGATATGGCCATCACACCTCGGCATAGTCTGACTTCTTGGCACCGCGTCAAACGCGGTTGGAACCGCGTCAAACGCGGCAGGGACGTTTGACGTCCCGTCTGACGCGGCTTAGCACATCAATTAATAAACCATCACAAAATGCGCAATTGCTCAAATTGTGAGGGATTGACTATTTGGCAGAGACATTTTAATATTATCTTATGGACAAGAAAGTTTATGTCTGCACAGGTACATGCAAGGCTCGGATTTCCGAAGAGCGATATAAAAATGGACTAACAAAGTGTGGCGAAAAAACTTGCACAAAATACAATATACCGTTTGAGGGAAAAATAGAGTGCGGAACTTGCGGTCACATCTATGACTCCAAAGAGCAGCATTTCCACTAAAATGAACATTGCTCAACTTAAAAGGATCAAACAAAACTTTGTCCAAGAACTGCAAGCGGCAAATGCTGGCAAAAAGACAAGTTTGCCGTTTATTGTACACAAATTATCTTCAGCGCCAATTGTTAGGGATGGTGAAGTTTTCGAAGCTTTAATAATAGGAGGGACTATTTTAAAAAGAGCCCTTTGTAAAAAAGTAAAAGATCAGATATCAATTCTTGAGAAAGAGAGAGAGTTGCCGCTTGAGTTTAAGACAGAGAATGATTTTTTAAAGTTTATAGAGAGAGAGCTTGCCAAAGACGTAAATGTTTTGGCGTTAAATTTTGCCTATCCTCTTAAACCAGTTTTTGAAAATGGAAGACTAGATGGAGTTTTGCTTGCTGTTACCAAAGAAGGCAGCTTTCATGGGTTGGTTGGCAAAAAAGTTGGAGAAGAGATTGAAAGATATATTTTCAAAAAAAGAAATAAAAAAATAAGAGTTTGTGTTGCAAACGACACAATTTGTCTTCTTATGTCGGGCATAACAAAGTATAAATGGGACGATCTTGCTGCTGGTATTGTTGGGACAGGATTTAATATTGCATTCTTTCTTGGTAGACAAAAGGCAGTAAATTTAGAATCTGCAAATTTTGACAAATTCCCACAAACAAAAGAGGGAAGAATTGTTGACCAAAATTCAGCTAAGCCAGGCCGCTCGCTTTTTGAAAAAGAAACTGCAGGTGCGTATCTTTATAGGCATTTTAATTTGATAATCAAAGAAAGAGGTATCAGTCATCCCCAAATCTCTTCAACGGAAGAACTAAACACCCTGTGTCATCCTGAATTTATTTCAGGATCTAGTTTCTTTCGAGATGCTGAAACCGCGTCAGACGGGACGTCAAACGTCCCAGTCGCGTTTGACTGCGACGCGGTGAAACAAGTTCAGCATGACAGGGGCAAAGTATCACAAATCGCAAAAGATTTAATAAAAAGATCTGCGCAATTGGTAGCTTGTCAAATTGCAGGAATAACAGAATTTATGGGTAGAAACATGGTTTTTAACATGGAAGGGAGTTTGTTTTGGAAGGGAAATGGTTATAGAGAGACAGTTGAAAAGACAGTAAAACAACTTGTTCCAAAATACAATGTTAGATTTGTGGAGATAGAAAATAGCGCGATTCTTGGCGCTGCCAAACTCGTTGCATAACTATCGTGCTAATTATGCCATGGCAAGAATAAGACGATAACATTTGAATCTAGATTCCTAACAGTCGTTCGGAAAACTGAACAAGGGTAAAGATAACGCCTCCCAAAGAAAATCCGCCTATTGGGAAAAGTAGAAGAAAAAATATAATAAAAATCCCTATAGATCCTAGAGACAAGTAAGCATAAGACTCTTTCTCCGGAAGCAAAAGAGCAAAAACTTTCGAACCATCAAGGGGCGGAATTGGCAAGAGATTAAATAGTGCTAATAGAATATTTATTCGCACTATTGCAAAAAGTTTAGATCCTAATATTTCGTATAGTTCCAATGGCAGGCTCGCAGATATTATAGGCATTGTCTTTATTAACAAACTAGCAATAATTGCGATAAGGACATTTGTTAGCGGTCCGGAAAGCGCAACAAGAGCAATATCTTTTCGGCCATCTTTTAGATTGAAAGGATCAATAGGCACTGGTTTTGCAGCTCCAAATATTACAGGAGAGCCAGAGACTATAAGAAGAAGAGGCAAGAGAATACTCATAAAAGGGTCTATGTGTTTTTTGGGGTTAAGAGTTAGGCGTCCTGCCAATTTGGCTGTTGGGTCGCCAAAACGGTATGCTACAAAACCATGAGCAACCTCGTGAAGAATGGCGGAGAAGACCAGAATTATGATAAGGGCGATGCCTGAAAAAAAGTCCATGTTGTTTAGCTCACTATTATATGGTATCATGTTTTTAGCAATAAGGTAATAGAATTCTTGAAGATGGAAGTGAGATAACTTTGACATTGAATATTTGATGATTTGAATTCTTGGTCCGAACTATTCAAGATTTCAAGAGTTCAAGGAGTCAAAATCAAGAACATCAAACATATCCAATATCAAGGGTTCTGAAATAAAAACTATGGCGTTGAAATGTTTCAATTGTAAAAAAGGTGTCATGTATGGACACAAGGTGTCGCATGCGAAAAATAGAACTCGAAGAATCTTTAAGCCCAATCTTCATAGCGCTCGAATCAGCGTAGGTGGGGGAAACAAGCAAGTGCGGCTTTGCACAAAGTGCATCCGTTTATTAAAGAGAAAATCTGCTCCCAAAGTTTCTACTCCTCAACAGCACATAGCCACAACATAATCTTTGATCTGGAATCTTTGAGGTTGGAAGTTAGATATCTTTGACATTAAACATTTGATAATTTGAATTCTTGAGTCAAAACATCCATGATATCAAGGTATCAAGCAATCAAGATCAAGAATGTCAAGAGTTTCCATATTCAAAAAATCTTTCTATCATACCTTTAGCCTCCGGGTATCCATTTATAAAATCCTTATAGCTCATAGGTTTTCCTCCTTCAACCTGAATTTTTTTCTCCGGCAGGA
>CAZPZA010000099.1:0-3498 GCA_964590985.1 uncultured Gammaproteobacteria bacterium | reverse complement strand
GTTATTTTCAAAAGCATCACAATTTTGTCAATTGCGAAATTTGTGATGATTTAGAAATTGCTCTTGACAAGAGGCGTAATTAGACCTTACTATAGTTATATAGTTAAAGAGAGATTTAATTAAAATATATGGCGAATGTGAAGAAGGTAGATCTTGAAATAGAAGGAATGCATTGTAATTCTTGTGCGTCGGGAATTCAGATGGTGCTCCAAAGTACAGATGGGGTTTTGAGTGCCTCTGCTAGTTATGATTCGAAAAAGGGCGAGGTTGAGTTTGACGAGGAGAAGACTAGCATTGATACAATAGTTAAGGCTATAGAACAACTGGGGTATAAAGCAACACCAGAATAGTTATCATTGCGAGCGACTGAAAGGAGCGTGGCAATCTCATGTAGAGTAGAGATTACAAGTATTAATTTATGAAATTATTGCTAAATTTTTCCTCAAGCTTTATTTTTTCATTGTTGCTTCCGACAATTGCTTTTGCCCATGAGACAGAAGTTGTTCATGAGGAGCCAGTACCAACTATTGACCCAACAGTTGCAATAATAGTAATTATAGGCACTGCTATTATAGGATTTATTCTTTGGAAATTTGTATTCAATAAAAAAGAAGCTCCTTCTAAATAGTTTTCTAACAATAAATTATGGATAGGCAATCTTTGGAAATAAAAGAAGAGGTTAAAAAAGCGCGTCCACCTTTGTTGCTTGCTTTTTTTGTCTTTGTTTTAATTGCTGTTTTTATTGCAGGGCTTCGTTGGGTTTTTACTTTGGGCTCAAGTGATATTGGTACAACCTCTTTCTTACTTTTTGACTACGCAGTAGGGCTTACAATGATTTTTCTTCCGTGCACTTTGCCCCTTGCTTTTGTTATTGTTCCGCTTGTTATGGGTAAATCGTATCGGAAAGGAATTGGTATGGCGCTTTTTTTTGGATTGGGAGTCACGATTACTTTGAGCTTTTATGGAGTTCTTATTGGACTTTTAGGACAAGCTCTTGGAATAGATAAGATAGAAACTGCCAAGAATATTCTTTACGCAGTAGCAGGGCTTTTGGCTATTCTTTTTGGATTGGGAGAGCTTGGTCTTATAAAATTTACCACTCCTTCGTATACTGGCGGAGTTCCCAATTTTATTATGCAGCAAAAGGATTTGTTGAAAGCAGGTCTTTTGGGATTGTTTTTGGGAAACGTAGGTGTTGGATGTCCAAATCCTTTGTTTAATGCTGTGATTATACCCCAGATAGTTGTAACAGGGAGTGCATTTCAGGGATTTATAATCATGCTTGTTCAGGCTTTGGGAAGAATCACCCCTCTACTTATCCTTGCGTTTTTGGCGATTCTTGGCATTAACGCAACAAGCTTTTTGGTTAAGCGTAAAGTAATAGTTGCAAAGTTTACTGCCTGGGCTACAGTGTATGTCGGAGGATTTTTACTGACCCTTGGACTTTTTGGACACGATTGGTGGGTAATTTCTGGAATGCATACGCTGACAGAGTTTGTAACTCAAGAAAACTTTATTACCAATCTCTTGGGGGGCAAGGTTCAAGAACTAGGCCACACCCACGGAATTCCAACAGGCACAGGTTTGTTTGGGCTTCCAATTGCTTTGGGAATTCCATTTCTACTTCTTGTCTGGATTTTGCCCATGTTTTGGCACTATTTATACAAGCAAAAAACTATTGTAGGTTTATCCCCCGAACAGCAAGCGTTTGAGAAAAGATATACAAGGCTTGTCGGTTGGTTTTTTGTGGAAAAAGCGCTCTTGTTTGTTGTGGTGTTTGGGTACCTTCTTCCTCATATGTTTGCCGATCATTGGTCGAAAATGGAACACGAAGAAAAAGTAGAAAAGGTAGGAAAAGTAGAGAAAGTAGCGGGGGAGAAAGATTTTCATATCGAACTTGCCGGAGAGTTTGCCAAAGACCAACCATCTGATCTTTTTATAGAATTACATGATACCAATGGAAAACCAATTTTGGATTTGCAAAAAAGTCACGAGCGAATCCTACATGTTATTCTGATAAGTGAGGATTTAGAAGAATTTATGCATGTTCATCCAGAAGATAATCCAGCAATGGAAAAACTTGACATAGAGGGATTTGGAGTAAATATAACAGCGACAAAAGCTGGTAGATACAGGGTGTTGGTTGACGGCAATCGTTTGGGAATAGGAGAAGTGTATGATATAGGATGGATAGAAGTTAAAGGAGAAGAAGAACCAGTGGTTATCCAAAAAAATCTTAGCCAAAATCGCGTGTTTGATGAATACGAAGTTTTATTGGAGAAAGATCCAGAAACTTTTAAATCTGGAGAGAAAGTGCAGTTGAGTTATATTATTAGAGATAGGAAAACTGGTAGTCCAGTTTTTAATATAGAACAATATCTTGGTGCAGACATGCATCTTGCCATAATGCCTATTGACTTGTCAACGATGTTACATACCCATGGAACCAAATGGAAACCACCAACACTACCAAACGCAGGCATTGCTCTTCCAGAAATTAGAGCAGACTATGTGTTTCCTTATCCTGGGCTTTGGAAAATATATGGGCAGTTTCAGCACAAAGGAAAAGTGGTGACAACGGAGTTTATGGTGGGGGTGGAACCGGGTGATCTGGAAAGTTAAATGATGGTACCACATGGGGACGACCATGAAGACTAATTTTCAAAACGTGGTTAACGCAGCCGCTTTGCTGCTTTTGTCTTGAAGAGCAGGTTTTGCAAATACCAACAATCTATTCCAAGTAGTTAAGGGAGGCCAACAGGTTTGGAGGATAAGCTGTTCTTTGCCGGTTTTGGCAGAAGTAATAAATGAAGTATCCGAAGGATTTACAATTTCTAATTTATCTACTATATAATTGTAACGTTGGTTATTAAAAAAAATTACTATTTCGTCTTTTGGCTGTAAGTCTTTAAGCAAATAAAAGATGTTGTTAAAGCTAACTCCATCCCAAAAATTTTCTCCAGAATGGGCAAATATGTATATATTGCCATCTTGTCCAGGAAAATAAGTTCCTTTTGCGTGGGCAGCACCTTTTTGCAAAACTAGACTATATTCGTTTTCGCTTGAGGCATCCACATTGGCAAAAACCTTTTCATTAAGACCTAGTTTTGGAATAAGAATGTTAAAAGTTGTATCTTTGGGCATTAATGTCGGTTTTTTTGAGGTATTTAGTATCTTCCCAAATCCTGTTGTTCGAGTTTCTTTATGTAGTATTTCAGAGCTAATTTCGTAGTTAATATGGCTGATCTCTTTTAACCGAAACGATGCTTCGTAATAAAGCATAGGCGCAAAAGTAGCCACAAATCCAAGAACAGAAAAAAATAGCAAAAAATTTCCAATTGTTCTTAAAATTAGAAATCTATTACCTTCGGGTTTGCAATACACAAAGATGACTCCCTCTTTTTTTATCATAATTTTATAGATGTATCTTTGGTGTCTTCCTATGGTGTCTTCCTAAAACTTATCGTCTTAACTATGCCATGGCATAAATAAGACGAT
>CAZPZA010000098.1:2202-3517 GCA_964590985.1 uncultured Gammaproteobacteria bacterium | reverse complement strand
AAAGGGCCAGATCGAGGGAACTAAAGAGGTTAAGAAGATGATAAACTCTGATGACAGATTAAAACTTTTGAAGGCAGCAGAATCGTTGGGTATAAATGCAGAAGGATTGAGTGACGAAGAATTAAGGGAAGCTATAAACAAAGAACTATCAAAAGCAGGGAAATAATCCATTAGTAAGAGTATCAAGACTTTGTCTGCTTTACTGATAACAAAGTTGTTTAAGTATGCTTATTAGTAATATTCAACAAAACAACTTAGCTAGTTTTCAAAGTAATACAGAAAAAATTTATTGCTGCGGACCAGGACCAAGTGTGTCAGCATTGCACCAATTGCAATATACTAGACTTGTGCTAGTTTCGTAATTGTCAATGCCCTGCGTACTTATTTTTGCATACAATTCTATCCAATCAGCTTCGTCTTCCATGTCTCCTTTCATGAGCTCACTCGGTACTACATCAAACTTGCATTCAAAGCTACCAACACCTTTGGCAGTAACAGATGTTTTACAGCCGTCCAAACGGTCATCGGCATCATTAGTTGATTGGTGACGATCCTCGTACTTATCAGAGTCCCAAAGCTCAGCATTAATTTGATATGTCCCGCTACCGTACATGTATCCAGCGATTGTTACAGTTGTTTTCTGTCCGCTCTCAACAACTACAGGATCGGCAGATACATATGCATAAATCGAATCGGCTTGTGCTGATATCAGGAATGGTGAAAAAGCTAGCAAACCTAGTACAGAAATGACGAAAGCCAGACTGATTATCTTTGACACAATTTACTGTTTTTGAGTTGGCTGTATATATGCATAGCGGTTTTAAATACAAAATCTGATTTAATATGTAATTTTTATGTGAAGCAGATTAAAATATTTAATTTCAATTCATAAAATAAAATTTCTATAAAATATCAACTTCACACACAGGCGAGTCATTTATGAAGGCGGATAACAATTGCAGTCTTATCTGAAAACTCGCAATAATTACGGTTGAACGCCATGCTCAAACGCCAAGTGGCCATAGTAATCGGCATTGCAAAGTGGTGCTTGACAATACTCGCAGTTGAGTTCCGGTTTATTTTGCTTGCACTTTGAGCAAAGTTCGGATTCATCGCCTTGTGACTTTTCCTCTGTAGTATCAGATGTGGGAGCTTCAGGTAGTGTTGCCCCAAAAATTCTGATGCAATTATTTTTTGTATCAGCAACAATAATGTTACCATCTTTATCTACAGCCACACCACGAGGGAAATTAAGCTGATCCTGCCCAGAAACAATAGCACCTAACTTCATTAGAAACTTGCCAGTTGGATCGAA
>CAZPZA010000098.1:0-2102 GCA_964590985.1 uncultured Gammaproteobacteria bacterium | reverse complement strand
CCTGCCCAGAAACAATAGCACCTAACTTCATTAGAAACTTGCCAGTTGGATCGAACTTTTGAATACGATTATTGTATGTATCAGCAACAATAATGTTGCCGTCTTTATCTACAGCTACGCCACGAGGGAAATTAAGCTGACCGTCGTCAGTGCCAATTGTGCCTATTGCTAGTAGGAACTTACCAGAGGGGTCGAATTTTTGAACATTATTATTGTTTGCGTCAACAACGTAAACGTTACCAGTGCTGTCTAAAGCTACACCAACTGGGGAACTAAACTGACCTTCTTGAAAGCCCCCACTGCCGAACTTCATTAAGAATTTGCCAGTTGGGTCGTATTTTCTAATGCAGTGATTGTTTATGTCATTGACGAAGATATTGCCATCTTTATCTGCAGCTACAGTATTTGGAGGACTAAACTGGACATCTCCTGTGCCGCCGAACTTTATTAAGAATTTGCCAGTTGGGTCGAATTTTTGGATACGATTATTTTTTGTATCCGCAACAATAATGTTGCCGTCTTTATCTACAGCTACACCATGTGGAGAATTAAGCTCACCATCACCAGAGCCTAAGGTGCCAAATTTAAGTAGTAACTTGCCGGATAAATCGAATTTTTGAATACGATTGTTGTTTGTATCAGCAACAAAAATGTTGCCATCTTTGTCTACAGTTATACCGAAGGGTTGACCTAATTGTCCATCGCCAGAGCCAGAGCGGCCAAACTTGCGTGCAACCATTTGAGGAGTTGCACTTTGACTGGGACTTTGGGGACTAGAACCTGAGCTTTGAGTACTTTCCAAAAATACCCCTCTAAGGATTAACTTTGCAGGATATATTTAATTCATATAGAAACATGTTAATGTGCTAAATTAGTCTCTCTTTTTACATGATTAACTCTCTTCACGGACCACTTGAGGAGAGATTGCTTTGAATATAGCGTAAATATAGTCGCCCTCTTTGATGTCAAGTTCGATTCGAGCCTCATCTGTAACCCTAACCCGCAGTTGCAAAGAATCTGTTCGAAGTTGCACATCTGCCATGCTGCCCTCTTGTGCTACGTCAGCCACTTGAACTTGCATAACATTTCGTGCACTTGTTTTAACAGCCTCCTTTGAAAGAAGTATCTCCTCTGGTCTGACCACTACTCCAACTTTGGAGCCGACACTATATTCTCCCAAGGTTTCCAGCAGATGTGAACCAACTTTGATAATTGTCATACCTCCTTTGGATTCCACAACCTTGCCTTCTATGTAATTGCCCTCTTCCAAAATCTCTGAGACAAATGGAGAAGTTTCTGATGCTAGGATCGTTTCAAGTCTACCTGCATTCTCTATCATCCCATTGTGTAAAACTGCAACCGAGTCAGCAAGAGCGTAAACATCTTCCTCAAAATGCGTAACATATATCGCTGGCACACCTTGCGACCTTAGAATCTTCCTGAGCTCCAATCGCAATTTCCTCCTTGTTGGAGGATCCAGGTGTGCTAAGGGTTCGTCAAGCAGTACGATCTTGGGTTCTATTGCAAGCATTCTTGCTAGGGAAACCTTCTGCATCTCTCCTCCACTAAGTCCTTGAACTCTCCTATCAGCAAGGTGTGATATTCCCAAATCATCTAAGAGTTTCTTCACATGAAGGTTCTTCTGTTGCCTCTCCCTCTTTGGTAGACCAAAGATTATGTTCTCATAGACATTCAGATGTGGAAAAAGACTTGGAGTTTGGAATACGTATCCGATTCGTCTAGACTCTACAGGAAGGTTGGTTATATCCGATCCATCGAGTATTACTGAACCTCCACCGGGCTCTGTCATTCCAGCAATCAGGTTTAGGACTGTAGTCTTTCCACTCCCAGTAGGGCCTATTATGACCAAGATCTCCCTATCGATCTTTAGATTCAATGGTCCTAATGTAAATCCAGGAAAATTCTTGGTCAGGCTAACTAGTTCTAATCCCATACGATCACCAGCCTAGTTTCAATCCTTCTCCCTTTTTTATAGCGGAGAAGACAGCTAATACAATGACAGACATGAGTATGACTAGCAATACTCCTGGAATAGTTTGTTGGAATCCTCCAATTGCGTTGTCCTCAAAGATCTGAATGGA
>CAZPZA010000097.1:0-3542 GCA_964590985.1 uncultured Gammaproteobacteria bacterium | reverse complement strand
AGCGTAGTTGCTCCGGAGATGACGGGGCAGGTTGATGGACAAGAAACAAAATCCCATTGGCGGCTTATCGGAGTGGCTGATCCGTCGGGGTCGGATGCGCTTGCCCCGCCATGAGCATGCGAAGTATTCCATAAAAAGCTGTGGTCTGGTCCTGCGTTTACCGATGGGGGGTTGTTGGGAGCAACATTGACTGTTGCGGCGTCTGAAACTGATCCGCCGGGACCAGAGCAAAAAAGCGTGTAAGTTTGATCAGAAGTAAGATTGCCGCTTGATATTCCGGGGTTAGAAGTTCCTGTCCAGCCTGTTGGAGCAACGGTGCATGAATCTGCATTGGTTGATGTCCAGCTTATTGTAGAAGCGGTATTAAACGGTATGGAGGAAGGATTTGCGTTGATATCGGCGGAAGGAGGCGGTGGCGGTGGCGGTGGAGGCGGTGGCGGTGTAGGCGGCAGAATAAAAATAGTCCGTGTTTGAGAAGCAATCGCAAATTCCGGCAAAGGACAATTATCATTGGAGAGGCAACCGAGATTTTCATTAGGAGCAAAGCCAATAATAACGCCGTCATCCCTAACCCAAACATAGCCGCCTTCCGCATTCCCCCTTAAATTTGTAGGCACGGAGTAACTAATGCCTCCGCTAAACCAAAGTTCTACAGTATGGTTTCCAGGAGCTATACTCGGCGGCAAAGGTACGGTGAAAACATAATCTATTGGACTATTCCCTCTACCGGCATTTCTGGACTCCGAGGCAATTAAAACCCCGTCCAGATAAAATTCTATTTGCTGAAAAGTACTATTGCAATCCGTCGTAGTGTCGGTTACGCCGGTTGCCGCATAAGTAACGGTATCGCCTTGATTAAATTGCTGCCCATCATAAGGTGTATTCCAAAAAATCGACATGCCGGCAAATGTATCTTCTTGCGCCTTTGCCTCTGTAGGCGTAAAAAATAATCCGCCAAAAATGGCGATAGACAGCAATAATAAAATCCGCATTGTCTTGCCGCGCCGTAACCACAAAAACAGAAGCGCAATCAGCAATATTGAAGCGAATACCGCCCAAGTTGTCGGGCTAGCCGAGCCTTTTTTATCCAAAAGTTTAGCTTTTTCTGAATCAGATTCAAATTTTGCGTTAAAAGAGCTCAAAACCCTATCGCCTTTTAAAAGATAGGCTTGCAAACTAGGACCCAAACATTTTTTTTCTATTTTGACGGAAACCTGTTCCATATAAATGCCGGACAGGCCTTTCTCCGGCAAAACCACGCTATCGCGTTTTCCGCATAGAACCCCTCCTTTGTCCTGGATGGATAATCTAAGCACAAGGCCTTTAACCGCCTCGCCCGATGGAGGGCCTACAAGAGTTACCGCGACTTTTGCTTCTTCGCCGGCTTTATAGGCATTCGCATCAAGTTGCGCGCTTACAATGCCGCCGGCATCCCCATCTATAGACCACATAAAATCCACTTCTTTGGAAATAAGCTGATTATTCAAATAAAATCCGACATGCTGGTGATATGCGCCTGGGTCTTGCGTTACTGGCAATTTGAATTTTAAAGATTTGGTTTCGCCTCCCTTGAAAGTAAATATGCCAAGAGAATCCGTTTTTATGGCATTTTCGTGATCGGTGAAATAATAAAGTTTGGCCCTAAGCTCGGCGGTAATCGATTGAACCAAAGGATTTTTGGCTTTAAACGCGCCGAGGAGCTCCTGCCGCGGATCAATAATGTGGCCCGCGGTTACGCCGGGATGAACACCTCCCTGATGCAGATCAACGCTGTTTTCATCAATTTCTATGATAGCGGCGGTCCCTTGAGGGGTTAACGATATTTTTACATCTTTCCATCCCAAACGGACGTTGTTAGAAAATAAAAGCTGGGCACGGATCATATAGTCGCCTTTTGGAACGGTTGACGGAAAATTATAAACAAAATCAATTTTGCGTTCCTCGCCGGCATCAACGGAAAAACTTGTATTTTGCTTCTCCTTTGTGATTGGCAATTGTTGAACGCTCTTTGCGAAATTTTCAAGCAACGGCCTCAAACTGAATTCCAAAAAAAGTCCGCCGACTTCCACGGCGTGTTGATTTTTAATTGTAACGCTTCCGGTAATCTCATTTTTACTGGCCGCTTGCATAGCTTCCAGGCCGGTTATATGCACCGGCGGCGGGAAAAACACATGGCTGTTTTGGGCAAACACAAAAATTGGCAGAAGCAAAACACTACCCAAAGCTCCGCCTACAATCGCCAGACCGTAGAATTTCGAATGCATTACTTCTAATTTACCATAAAAAAAGGGGGTGGTAGAAAAGTTATGCACAGGTTGCCTAATCTACAAATTTGACGGAATTGGACTACATAAATTATACTAAATTTATGGAGCGGCAACGCTCAAATTAAGCATAAAATACGGATCTATATGGCTATAATTAATAGAACATACAATTTGGAAAGCTTATTGAAGCCCAATAAGGTCTTAATTATTTATGGCCCAAGAAGAGCTGGAAAAACCACACTTCTTAAAGAATATCTGCGGAAGACCAAATGGAAATATAAGCTGGATTCCGGAGACAATATAGCCACTCAACAAATTTTGAGCTCCCAAAACTTTGACCAGATTCTCAACTACGCCTCCAAGTACGAACTCATTGCCATTGACGAGGCGCAATATATACCAAATATCGGCATGGGCTTGAAAATCCTTGTTGATCAAGTTCCAAATTTAAGAATTATCGCCACAGGTTCGTCGTCTTTTGAGCTCGCCCAGAAAACCGGCGAACCGCTCACGGGAAGAAAGCGTACGATTGTGCTTTATCCGTTTTCACAGCAAGAGCTTTACGCAAAATATAATAAATATGATTTGAAGCAAAAATTAGAAGAATTTTTGGTTTTTGGATCATACCCCGAGGTGCTGCTTGCAAAAAACCGCGCCGATAAAGCCGGGGCGGCGGAAGAAATAGCAAATTCTTATCTTTTAAAAGACGTACTGACTTTAGAAAATATCAAAAATCCAAAACAATTATTGGACTTGCTCAAATTGACCGCGTTTCAAATCGGGAATGATGTTTCGTTAAACGAACTCGCTACGCAAATAAAATTAGATATTAAAACCGTCGGCCGTTATTTGGATATCTTGGAAAAAGCTTTCGTGTTGAAGCGCGTTGATGGTTTTAGCAGAAATTTACGGAAAGAAATCGCTAAAAAATCAAAATATTATTTTCTGGATAACGGCATCCGGAACGGAATTATTTCCCAATTTAACGCGCTGGAGAATAGAAATGATGTGGGGCAATTATTTGAAAATTTCATGGTTATGGAAAAATTAAAATTTAATGAGTATAATTCCGTATTTACTTCAAGTTATTTTTGGCGGACTTACGATCAAAAAGAAATTGATTACATTGAAGAACGCGCGGGAAAATTATTCGCTTACGAATTTAAATGGAATGGCGAAGCAGATCGTGCCTCGCGATCCCGAAAAGATTTTTTAAACGCGTACCCAAACGCCGAGTTTAAAACAATCAACAAAGAAAACTATCTGGATTTCATT
>CAZPZA010000096.1:0-3561 GCA_964590985.1 uncultured Gammaproteobacteria bacterium | reverse complement strand
AATATTTCCCGGCAGAATTCTAAAGAAAAGAGGATTCTTAGATTCTTTATCGACAGGCTGTAAAGAAACTAAAATAATCGCCCAATCCTTTTTGAAAAATAATATTCTTATCTTATAAAGGAGAAATTTTGTCCAATTTCCCCGCTATTTTTTCCCATATTTTCTTCAAATCCCTCAATTTTTCCCATATTTGCGAGAGCTACCGCTATGCCTTTGTTTTTCTTTTGCATGAAATGATAAATTTTATTGATGTTATGGCCTATGCACATCAAATTAAACTCACCCTGAGCTTTTTCTAAGCCTCGTAAAAGAAAATACCTATAGCCGAGATTGTGCTTTATATTCCCAAATGGCGGCTCAGCAGTATGCATTCTTTTCTTGTATTCTTTTTCTCCTTTTTTTGTCAAAAGTTTCCTCAGATTTTCATATTTTATTTTGCTGTATTTTTCTTTTATCTCTTTCATATTAAGATTTTCCTTTCTTCTATTTTTATCATCAATGTATAAATCAACTTTAGGGAAGGATTTTGTTGCCTCTTCTAACTGCGGAAAATATCCATTGTCTGCTTTTGCAGACTTTGGCTCTTCTTTGATATTTTCCTTTGTTTTTTCCAACATGGGAACAAGTTGATAAACATCATTGCAATCCATTGCAACATCGTTTGCAACGATAAATTGCTCTTTTTCATCAACAGATATTTGAGCGTTATAATTCGGCCTTATAACACCGTTTCTTTCTTTCATGAAATTAGCGTCGTTATCTGTTACATTGATTTTTACCTTATCAATCTTTTTCTCTTCTGGTTTTGTTGGCTCTCTTTCAAACTGCTCTTTTATATTTCTTCTCATTTCTTCTTTTTGAATCAGCAGCTTTTCATATGCTTTCTCTATCGCTGCTTTTCTTGACAGTTTTGAACGAAGTCTTTCTGGAAGCTCATCTCCACGGTTTTTCTTCCCATATTTTTTATCTTCCCCATCATCTATATTTTCAGCTTCTTCAAGGATACGCTTTATTTCTTTTTCGGTTTCTATGAGAAGCTTAACCAAGCCAGCTTCATCTTTAGTCAGCTTTGGAGAAGCATTAGCTTTAATTTTTGCCCCATCAACGCTTACTTTTATATTCCCTAATTTTACAAATCCAAGATTAGAGCCGATTAAAACAATTATCTTAAAAATATCTCTCAATTCTTCTATATTATCTTTTCTAAAATCAGATATTCTATCGTGTGATGGCTTAAACCCATTAGATAAAAAAGCAAAATCAAATCTTTCTTCACATCCAATAGAAATCTTTCTTGATGACCTGACTCCAGTGCTATATCCATAAAACAATAAAGAAATCATCATTTTAGGGTCGTACGCGTGCTGCCCTAAATGGCTGTATTTTATTTTTATAGACGATAAATTTAACTTATCAACAATTTCATCGATTGCTTTTGCCAAATGAGAATCTGGCAAATATTCAGATAACTTCTTTGGAAAAAGAAATTCCTGATTTTCATCTATGCCTTGTTTGAATTTTATTTCCATTTTTATCACCTCCTGTAAAATTTATTTTCTGAAGAAAAAGAATCTTTTACATTTATTATACCTCCTTTCACTCGTCTTTTTATTCATAGAAATAATAAATACCGACGGTAAATAAACTTTTCGATGCTAAATAATATAGTTCATTCTCTTACAGCCTGTCGAGTGTAATTCACCTTTTTTATTATCAAAATTAGTATTACCCTATTTAAGTTAATTATATGATAACGATAGATTTATAAAGAGTATTACCCTTTATAACGCAATGGTTAGCATAATTAAAAAAATGAAAAAGGAACTCCCTTATTGGTATCTTGTTAAATCTGCAAGAATTAATGGTAAGCCTAGAATAGTCTGGCAGAAATATCTTGGCCCAGCAGATAAAATAAAAGACTTTTATGAAAATAATAATGGGGCGCTTGATATTAAATCAAAATCATTCGGTTCAATTTCTGCAATGTTAAGCATAGCAGAAGAATTAAATCTTAAAGGCATAATCTCAAGGATTGTTCCAGATAACAATTATAAACTATCAATTTATCAGCATATTATAATGCAAAGTATTTGCAGATTTAATAGCCCATTAAGCAAAAAGTCTTCGATAAAATGGTTCAAGAATTCTATTCTTCCACTGATTTGGAAGAAAGACTTCCAAAGTCCCCAGACAATATTCAACCAATTTGATAAACTTACAAATAATATAGAAAATAAAATACCAAAAATAGAAGAAGAACTTTTCAAAGTTCTTCTTGAAAAAGGGATTAAGCCCTCAGTTTTAATATGGGATCCAACTAACTTTTTTACTTATATCGAGAAAGGAGAGCATCTTGTAAAAAAAGGAGCAAGCAAAGAAAAAAGATTTGATAAAAATATTATAAATCTTGGATTAGTTGTGAGCAAAGAAAACATCCCACTTATGCACATAACATATCCAGGGAATAAAAAAGAATCAAATTTGATTACTGAAATTACCGAATTAATTCATCTGAGATTAATGAAATTCAATTTTGAAATGGATGATATTGTCTTTGTATTCGATAAAGGGAATAATTCTGAAATCAATATTCCAATAATAAAAAAGAAATTTAATTTTGTTGGCTCATTAAGAATGAATCAAATGACTCACCTATTAGATATTCCCTTAAAAAAATTCAAGGATTTATATACAAACAAAAAGGGGCATTTGATAAAAGGATATAAAACTAAAGAGGAGATTTATGGTGAAGATTATAGTATCGTTATAACATACAATGAGCAAAGTGCTAAAAAACAAAGGGAAACAACTCAGAAAGCAATTTTAGAGATAAGCAACAAATTGAGTAGTATTCAAGAGAACTTCAAAAATAAAAAGAAAGGCAAAAAATCTGCTATAAAAGGATTGTCTGCAAGAATTAATGATTTTCTTCATAAGCAATACAGGGCTCTGTTTGACTGGAAATTTGACGAAGAAGAACAGCAGTTTAGCTGGAAAATAAATGAGAATGCTCTTGAACAAAAGAAAAAAACATATGGAAAAAATATTTTATTTAGTAATCTAAACAAGTTGAGTGCTGAAGAAATTGCCAGAACTTATAATTCTAAATCTATTGTAGAATCTGATTTTAAGGTTTTTAAGGACAAATTAATTATTCCAATAAAGCCTTTTTATTCACGAAAAGACCCGAGATTAAAAGTACATGTTTTCATTTGTGTCTTATCAATGATATTATACAGATATATGCAATGGAAATTGAAAGATATGAAAATTTCAGAGAACAAATTAAATGAGGAATTAAAAAGTATGAGGCTGGCATTTATTAAACAAGAAGAATCAGACTCTGTTAAAATCGCATTGGAGCATATGACTTTAGAGCAAATACAGATTTATAATTCTCTCGGACTTGGCAAATTTATGGTCAATTAGAGTTCATTGGGTAATACACATCTAACGACGATAAATGCCATTAAATTGGAAACTCAAGTTTAAAATTTTTGGAACTTCTGCACTACTGGGACAAGATTTATAGCCTAAAATAGCACTTTATCGTCATGAAAA
>CAZPZA010000095.1:2329-3617 GCA_964590985.1 uncultured Gammaproteobacteria bacterium | reverse complement strand
TAGCCTTTCGGTCTTTAGAGCGTGATGGAACTACCCTTACTCATTCCGAACAAGGCAGTAAAACATCGCAGCGCCTACGATACTTTCCCGCTTAGCGGGATGGGACAATGGGTCAAGGCCGAAGGACTAAAGCGCAAAATGTTAATTGGTGGTATAATGTCTTTATCTTAATAAAAGAGAGGTGGAGAAATGAGTGACGAACACAAAATCAAAAACTAACGTCTCCAAAGCAACCACAATGGCTGATTTGTTAAAGACAGCCAAACCCTTTTTTGTAGTTCCCCATAAAGGAGATATAGTTGGTGGAGTTATTACCAAATTAACAAAATCCGAGATTCTTGTTGATATAAATGCAAAAACCGAAAGTATAGTTCTTGAAAAAGATAAAAAAATACTTAATAAAATTTTATCCAACTTCAAGGTAGGAGATAGAATACAAGTTACTGTTTTAAATCCAGAGTCAGACGAAGGAAATCCTGTCGTGTCGTTACGAAGATCAATTGAAAATGCTGTTTGGGAAAAACTTGAGAGTTTTAAGAAAAATCAAGAGAATTTAGACATGAATGTAGATTCTATTACAAAAGGAGGATTTTTGGTAACAACTAGAGATGGAATCTCTGGATTTTTGCCAAACTCCCATATGTCAACAATAGATAATCCCCAAAAGCTTGTAGGCAAGAAAATTAAGGCTGTAGTTTTGGAGCTTAATCGCCCACTTAATAAAATAATTTTTTCAATGCGTCACGTATTGGGAATAAAAGATTTTGAAAAACTTATAAAAGACTTTAAGATAGGACGAAAAATTGAAGTTTTAATTTCATCCATTGCCCCTTTTGGGATATTTGTGCTTGTACCGACATTGTCAGGTAAAGAGGTTGAGGGCATGATTCACGTATCAGAAATTTCTTGGAGTGAGGAAACTTTAGATACAGCTAACGCATTTTCGGCTGGACAAAAGATTACTGCAGCGATTATGGGTTTTGATAAAGAGGCAAGAAGAATAAACTTGTCTATTAAGAGGCTCACTAAAGACCCGTTTGAAGAAAAAGTTAAAGATTTCCCAGTAGATAAAAAGCTTAAGGTAAAAGTTGTAAGAACAACTTCAAAGGAAATCATTTGTGATTTGGGTGATGGAGTGGTGGGAGTCATTAAGAAAGAAAAAATTCCACCTAATGTTTTCTATAGAGAAGGAGAGGAAATAGAAGTAGTTGTTTCATCCATTGATGAGAAAAGGCACAAGGTTGTTTTATCACCAGTTTTGTTGGATAAGCCGATTGGGTATAGGTAA
>CAZPZA010000095.1:0-2229 GCA_964590985.1 uncultured Gammaproteobacteria bacterium | reverse complement strand
CCACAGTGGTTGGGAAAGTGTCCAGAATGCGGGGTATGGAACTCTTTAAAAGAGTTCAAAGTTCAAAGTTCAAAGTTCAAAGTTCAACCTCAGAGAGAAAATATAAAACCTAAAACGCTTGCAGAGATTAGGTACGACTCTAAAGATAGAATATCAACTGGTTTTTCGGAGTTTGACAGTGTTTTGGGTGGCGGAGTCGTTAAAGGAAGCGTTATTCTTCTTGCGGGAGATCCTGGAATTGGCAAATCTACCTTGCTTCTTCAACTTGCTTTAAACCATACACAAAAAGTTCTATACATTAGCGGCGAGGAATCGCAAGAACAAATAAAAATGCGTGCGAAACGGATTCATAATGATATCGAAAGAGTTAGTGTTTTAGTTCTCTCCACAACAAGCACAGAGACAGCAATATCGGCAATCGAAAAAACCAAGCCTTCTTTTGTAGTTGTTGATTCAATTCAAACAATGGAATCGGAAAACGTTGCCGGCTTGGCAGGAAGCATTCCTCAAGTAAGATATGCCGCTTCCCAATTTATAAGAACTGCTAAAACATTAAATATTCCAATTATTATTGTTGGTCATGTAACCAAGGAGGGCATGGTGGCAGGACCTATGATCTTGTCTCACATGGTAGATAGCGTGCTTTTTTTGGAGGGAGAAAAGTTTACAAGAACTCGAATACTGCGAAGCCTTAAGAATAGGTTTGGCTCTTTAGACGAGGTCGGTATTTTTTCGATTGGTGATAAGGGCATAAAAGAAGTAAGAGATACAAAGGATTTGTTTGCATCCCTAAGTGATAAAAGGCAAGCTTTTGGTAATATTTTGGTAGTGACACTGGAGGGAACAAGAGCGTTTTTGGTAGAGATTCAAGGACTTGTAGTCTCTTCGAATCTGCCAGTGCCAAGACGCGTTGCCTTGGGCGTTGACTACAAAAGACTCGAGCTTCTTTTGGCTGTTCTTCAGAAACACTGTGGTCTCCCTTTTGGCACAATGGATATTTTTGTAAATGTGGCAGGCGGATTAAAGCTTTCCGATCCAGCAGCAGATCTTGGTATTTGTCTTGCGGTCTTCTCAAGTTTTAGAAATATTTCTTTGTCTGATACTGTTGCAATTTCCGAAGTGGGTTTACTTGGAGAGTTAAGACCTGTACAATTTATTGAGAAAAGAATTAAAGAGGCGAAGAAGCTTGGGTTTAAGAACATCATTAGCCATAATACATATAAGACGCTTAATGAGGTGATAAAGTCGCTAAAATAGTTAAAAATTCAAAGTTAAAAATTAAAAGTTGCAATTCAAAATTCAAAATTAACTATAAAAAACTTTTAACTTTTAACTGTAATTTTGAACTTTGCACTTTGAACTTTGAATTTATCCTGTTATGGCTAAGAACAAACCAGCAGAAAAACAAAAAGAGAATAAAGAGAATATTGCCCATCCTTCTCGCTTTTCTCCTCGTCTTATAAAAGCAATGGCGGATGAGGTAGCAAGAACAGTGGCAGAAAGACTTCCAAGACTTATCCCAAGACGCACAACCAAAAAAGGAAATGTTAAAAAGAAAGTTTTGGAAAATGCTTTTTTTCTCGATACCTCTGCCATTATAGATGGTAGAATTTTCGATGTCATAAACTTGGGGCTTCTTTATAGGCCGTTTGTTGTTTTGGATAGCATTCTTTTGGAATTAAAGCATATTGCTGATTCTAAAGATTTAGTTAGAAGAGTGCGAGGGAGGAAAGGACTTGAGTTACTAGAGAAAGTTAAAAAAACCAAAGGAGTAAAACTTTATATTTTAAGTGATGGCGAAGAAAAAAAAGAAGTGGATGAAAAGTTGATCAACCAGGCAAAAAAACATAAAGGCAGAATAATAACTTGCGATTATAACTTGGAGAAAAAAGCAGGAATAAGCGGGGTTTTGTCAATAAATATAAATAGCCTTGCAAATGTTCTTAAGATAACAGCAGTACCGGGAGAAGCGCTTCATGTGACAGTTATTCACAAAGGAAAGGAGGAAACACAAGGCGTTTCGTATTTGGACGATGGAACAATGCTGGTAGTTGAAAAAGCAAGCTCGGATATAGGGAAATCTATAGATGTAATAGTGTCTCGCGTTATCCAAACCACAGCCGGACGGATATTGTTTGCCAAGAAGATCTAGTTTTCACTAATTCCCTCTTGTATTTCCCCAAAAGGCATGGGTATACTGGAAATAAGAAGCGCAAAATGCAAAAGTCA
>CAZPZA010000094.1:0-3629 GCA_964590985.1 uncultured Gammaproteobacteria bacterium | reverse complement strand
AGTATACTTCCACATTTACGACAACTATGTTGACGCGAAAGTAAATGTTTACGCGGCATAATTGCATAGTGTGGATAGTGTAATACTTATTTATTTACCTTGTTTATGGTAAAATTTAAGTATTAAAGGGGTTTGGATTTTTATATTAAATTCGGCTTTTTCATATGTTAAATAATACTGTCGTTGCTACAAGCGACGCATCAATCCGCATTGTCCTTAGAGAAAATCTTAGGGATAATTATCGGAATGATCCCGAGACGGCAATCTTTGAAGAACTTGGTGTCGCGCATGGTGCCGCTAGAGTTGACATAGCTGTTATCAACGGAATAATGCACGGGTATGAAGTAAAAAGCGATTTAGATACTTTGCGCCGCTTGCCAGAACAGATGAATATATATAACTCTGTTTTCGATAAAGTCACCCTGATTGTCGGCAGCACTCACTTAATTACTGCTTTCAAGGAGATTCCTGAATGGTGGGGCGTAGAAACAGCGCGAGTAGATGAAAATGGGATGGTTTTTTTTAATAAGATTCGAGAACCCAATAACAATCCTCAACAGCAAAAAATTTCAATCGCCCGGCTGTTATGGAGACACGAGGCATTAGATAAACTTGAGAAGCTGGGAAGAGCAGATGGGGTTCGTTCAAAACCGCGTGAAGCAATCTATGAGCGCCTCGCTGAATCGTTAGAATTAGAGCCCCTCAAGAAGTATGTGAGGAGTGTGCTTCAGCACTCACGACAAGATTGGAGGTCTGGCGTGCGACTAACGTTATGTGGTGATTGATACTGATGGTCAGCCATGTTGTTGGACTCCCCGGTTTTTTATTGCTAGGAGCAGCAATCCTAGCAATCTCTGCATCGCCGAAACTAAAATCTTTCTTCTTATAGAAATCCCGTTTAACAAGTGTCTGTGCGTGGCCAATATATTGTTCTCGACCAGGCCCCTTTATATTTGTCTTGCGATTGATAAGGCCCGGAATTTTCCCTCTAAATATCCACCACTTATCATCGGCTGTGTATCGTATACTCGCGCTGCCGATGGCATCAACACGCTCATAAAATGGGTGTTGAATTGTGTAGTCAGAAAAAAGTGGTATACGGGGTAATTGAGTTTTACGAATGTTATTCCATAACATCCAATCCAGTCGATTAAGCGGGTGCACCTCGCCCGCCGCAAAGTCAGTTAGATCCTTGGGGAAAACGCCCCCAGACACTATAAACGAGCGCCATTTTTTCAGGTCTGGTAGTCGTGCAAGTTGTCTTGCTATATCTCCAGCAGTTGTATTCTGATCAATAACGCGTAAATCGACGAGCAAGTCAGTGTTTTTAATGTCGAGTTCATTGATTTCAATAAAGTTGGAGATTTGTAAAGGTAGGCTTTCCTCTGAGAGGTAAGATTTGTCGATACGAATACAAAGCCCGTGCCCACTTGATTTTGCGTAGTTGATCGCAACTGTGCGAGTTTCCGTATCAGCGTTTGTGCTGGTTACGGGAATGATGTAAATAACTGGAACGGAGAATAAATCCAGCTCATTTGACGATGAGAGAATTTGCTCAAGTGAAGAAGAACGGATGTCGCTGCCCAACAGGTGAACATCAATGAATACGGGGGTTTGTCCGCAAGATTTTAGTAATTTTCTTGGGATATCGGGCAATTCCTGAAAAAACTTTTCTTTGGGAGTCCTTATGATTTTTCGACTCTCCTTGTCAATCGAAGGCGCGGGCATTACAAACTCTATCAGTGGCGTTATGTGCCCCCTTTCGTCTGAGAAAAGTTTCTCCAGCGCTGCTATCTCAGCGGGTCTCCAGCGTAATATAGGAATGTAAGGTTTTATAATCATAGTCATGCTCATTCTTTAAATTCTCCCGAGAAGTATTTTTTAACACTTAGGTTCTTGTCATTTACTATTTTGTTCAGGTAATAGAAGTTTTGGTGTTTAAAACGAATCATTCCAGCAATGACTGCTGTTTGTATACCAAGCTCATTCGCTAAGTCCTCAGTAGAAAACTGATTGGGCGTTGATTTTGCCGCGCTCGTTTCCCATTTACTCTTTGGAAGTATAGATTCTTCGGCAAGCGTATCAGGCTCCTTTTCTTTAGGGTCGATTTCCCCACCATCTTTGTCCTGTAGATTTTCGTCGTAGAAAAATTCAATGCTGTTATCGCAATGAAGCGCGATGTGCGCGAGCTCATGCATTAAAGTAAACCAGAAGTTGTCCGGTCGAACATGACGAATGGTGAGGCCTATGACGGGCGCATCTTTATTTGCTAGAAGCGTAGCACCATCAAGATGTGTTTTTGGAAGATGGGGTTCGATAACTAGTTTAATGCCATGTTTCTTAAGATAATCTTTTGCAAGCAATGGGCCTTTATCTTTTGCACTCAAACGCACTACTTCTTGCATAAATGCTAAATTTACCGTTCCTTTTTTATACTTCACGGGAACCTTTATTTGTTTGGCTTTTTGTAATACGCGCAGCCCCCACGCAAGCAAAGCTTTATTATCAGTTCGAGGGGCAGTACGAAAACTTGTTTTTCGGTATAAGGCTGTTGGCTGTGAACTGCCAGATAGAGCAAAGAATTCAGTAATTAATTCTGATTTGCCGTACTCCTTCAATGTTTTTTTACCAAAGTAATTACGGCGTTCCATTATTCTGATGAGTGCTGTGTCCCAATTTTGTGACTCAAAATTCTCTAAAGATCTCTGTATGAGAACCTTCGCTGGGATACCAAGACCAGCAGAAATGGCTCTTACCATATCGAGAGTAAGTTGTCGTTTTCCAGAAAGAATTTCTGATACTCTTCCGGGGGTACCAATGTATGGGACGAGATCGGCTGGTTTAAGACTGGCTTGTTCCATGCGGAATTTAATCGCCCCAATTGGATCGGGGAGGGACTCTGGAAAGATGTTGGATTCGTAATCTTCAATAAGAGTTGCTAAAAGGTGCAATTTTTCAGCATCTTCAGTGTTCGGATCGGGATTACGATCCATAAGTTCTTTGACCATTATCAAAGCTTCTTTATAATCTTTTTCTGTTTTTATTACTTTAATATTGTTCATGATATTTTATAAAATTATTTCCACTTCATGTATTCTTGGTGTGTTCCGGCGGCTATTATTAAAATAATCCCATTTTTATAATCTATTTGTACCTTTAACCTGTACCTATTGCCCCTTAAGTCAAATATCACATGATTCTCCTTGAGAATGCTGGCTTTAGGATATCGCTGTTTTACATCCTGGGGAGTTTGCCATTTTGCCTCTTTTGCTTCGGCAAACCATGAGTCGACATGGGAGCACGCATCCGGATGCTTCAACTTGAAATCCTCTAATTTTGGTTTGCCGTTGATTATCATGTTCTATATCGATGGGCACTGTTACCTTTAAAGATGTTCCCATATTGGGAAGTATATTCTGTGTAGTGGTATTTGTCAACATAATAGTTATCCCCAAGGGGAAAGAAGGGGCGGCGTCGGTAGATTTTTCGCGCTATAAGTG
Source organism: uncultured Gammaproteobacteria bacterium (assembly GCA_964590985.1). Lineage (GTDB taxonomy): Bacteria > Patescibacteriota > Microgenomatia > Levybacterales > UBA12049 > CAZPZA01. Next base: position 129 of record CAZPZA010000094.1, on the reverse strand, counting down.
CTATCGTGGCAGTAATGAGCGACTCTATTCAGAAAATTAAGCGGGTACCGCTACGGGAACTTTGGCGTAAGGAGGACAAGGATTTTACGAAATGGCTGGAGGAACACATTGATTTTTTAAACGATGCCA
>CAZPZA010000093.1:0-3700 GCA_964590985.1 uncultured Gammaproteobacteria bacterium | reverse complement strand
ATGCAATACCAAAAGAAAGGAGAACAACCGTTCTCTATCTAGGCAACCAGGACAACGAGTTGACAAATGTAATGCAAGATGATAAATTTAATGCATGATATACACAGTTTCGATCACTTCCCAGGGACAAATTAGTATTCCTATCAAACTAAGACGAGATCTTGGCCTTAATAAAACAAAAAGGGCTCTTGTAAGTTCTCGTGATGGAAAAATAATAGTTGAACCTGTCAAAGACTTATTAGACCTTAAAGGCTCTTTTAAAACCAATATAAAAGCAACTCCCAGACAGATTCGAGAAGCTTTTGAAAATTATCTAGCAGAAGAAGCGGTTAAAGGGATGAAATGAAAAAATTTGTTGTAGATGCTAACACGTTTTTAAGACTGTTTTTAAATGACATTCCAGATCAGGCAGATAAAACTGAAGAATTGTTAAAACAAGCTAAAGAAGGCAAATCTACATTGTTTGTCCCCCAGATAATTATTTTTGAAATAGCGTTTGCTCTTGAAAAGTATTATCATCTTTCCAAAGCGGAAATCATCGAAAATCTAAAGTCAATTCTAGTGGCATCATATTTAAAGATTCAAAATCGGAGTATTTTTAAGAGAGCAATTGAATTATTTAGCATGCAGAATATGTCTTTAGCAGATTGTTTTTTGATATGTTTTGCAGAGCAAAAAGAAGCAGAGATTTTTACTTTTGACAGAAAAATAAAAAATTTACACAAGAACTAGAAAGAAGTTATTAGTTCGAACTATCGAACTGTAATTGTAGATATAAGCCTCTTATGATATACTAATTCTGTTATGCAAAATATGATCTGGCAAAAAATAGAAGCTTTACAACAGGAGATTAGGGCTCTAAAGAGTCTTGTGAAAAAAAGTGGGACAAAAAAACAAGGCTTCGGTTCTCTTTATGGGCTTCTCAAGGACACAAAAATAAAGGTGTCTTGGAAAGAATTCATGGATGCAAAGAAGATTTGGTTTCCACATATGAAACACATCAAGTGAGCATTGTTATTGATACCCAGGCAACAAAACATAAAAAGGAAAAATACAAAGCGCTAATCGTTGACGTCGACGGAACACTTATTCCAAACAAACGCGATGGCATGCCATCCAAAAAAGTAGCTGATGCTATTTCAAAAGCAAGTAAACGTTTACATGTTGGGGTTGCAACCTCAAGACCATATTTCATGCTTTCACACATTGTTGACCACCTTAAGCTATCGGGGCCATCGATTATTCTAGGAGGGGCACAAATTATTGATACATCTTCTGAAAAAATTTTGCTTGAACAACCGCTTCTGAAAGAAGACCTGTCCAAGATTGCTAAACTGTTAAAAACTGCATCAATTCAATTTACTGTTTTTGATAATGGTAAAGATAATGTATTCTCAAACACATATAAACCCAACAACCCTATTCAAATATGGATTCATAAACTTACACCTACACAGGCTGATACTTATATCACTAAATTGTCTCATATTCCAACAATTGACGTTTATAGACTTCCTTCTTGGGGAAAAGGTAAGGTAGATATCGGTATAAATCACGCATCTGCCACAAAACAACATGGGATTTTGGAAATTGCTAAAATTTTAAAAATAGAAACCTCTAATATTATTGGCGTTGGAGACGGGTATAATGATTTTCCATTGCTTATGGCTTGCGGATTGAAAATTGCCATGGGCAATGCGGTTGACGACCTAAAATCAATCGCAGACTATATCGCTCCGCCAGTTGAAGAAGACGGCGTTGCGGATGTTATTGAAAAGTTTATTCTGTGATAATTCTACACTTGTCATCCTGAACTTGTTTCAGGATCTCGTTTGTTCTAAAGTAAATTTAAGATGAGAAAAAAGAATACCTACTACATTTATATCTTGACCAACAAATTTAATACTGTTTTCTATATTGGAGTAACAAATAACATTACTAAACGATTCTTTGAGCACAAAACTGGATTAATCGAAGGGTTCACAAAAAAATATCGAGTCAAAAAACTAGTATACTTAGAGGAGTATAATAATATCAATGAGGCAATCAAACGAGAGAAGCAATTGAAGAACTGGCATAGAGAGTGGAAGATAAATCTGATTGAGAAAGTAAATCCTGAATTTAATGACTTGTCTGTTTTCGGTTGAAACGAGATGCCGAAACTAGTTCGGCATGACAAGTATAACGCCTACTCCCATTCCATCGTAGCAGGAGGCTTGGTGGTAATGTCGTAGACCACGCGAGAAACATTTGGAACTTCATTGACAATTCTTGAAGAAATTCTTTGTAAAACATTGTAGGGAACATGCGCCCATTTTGCAGTCATTACATCTTGCGATTCTATAATTCTTATTGCTACAACTTCCCCAAAGTGTCTCCCGTCTCCTTTTACAGATGTTGAAAAAGCACCTGTTAAAACAGGAAACGAAAGAAATACCTTGTCAAAAAGCTCTGCTTTTTTAAGCTCTTCCAAAACTATCTCATCTGCTTTTTTCCCCATTGCCAATCTTTCTTTTGTAACTTCTCCTCTTATTCTTACTGCATAACCAGGACCGGGAAATGGTTGCTTTTCTATAAACTCTTTTGACAAACCTATTCTCCTACCAATCTCTTTTACTTCGTCTTTATAAAAAAACCTTAAAGGCTCAAGAAGCTTTAATTTCATGTTTTGGGGCAATCCTCCAACATTATGATGACTTTTGATTTTTGACGCGTGTTTTGTGCCTTGGCTTTCTATGACATCTGAATAAATGGTTCCTTGAAGCAAAAATTCAACATTTTTTGACTTTAACTTTTTAACTTCTTTTTCAAAAATTTCTATATAAAAATTACCTATTATTTTTCTTTTAGACTCGGGATCTGTTACGCCTTTTAATCGCTTAAGCATCTCTTCTACCACATCTACAACTATAAGCTTTAAACCGATTTTTTTAGATATTTTATCTACGTGTTCCTTTGTTCCAATTCGCATTAAACCATTGTCAACGTAAACCGGAACAAACCTCTTCCCTATTGCTTTGGCTGTTAAATAAGCAGCAACTGATGAATCCACCCCCCCGGATACTGCACCAATGACATAATCTTTATCTCCAACAATTCTTCTGATATTTGTCTCTATATCTTTTATACTTACTTCTTTAACTTTTGAATTTTGAGTTGTATTTTTCTCCAAAACGCATAAATCAATAAAGTTCTTTAAAAGTTGCAAGCCATATTCCGTATGTTCTACTTCTGGATGAAATTGGACTCCAAATATTTTCTTCTTGGCATTTTCTAGAAAAGCAAAAGGGACATGCTCTGTGTAACCCAAAGTCCTAAATCCTTTTGGGATTTTAACCACCTCGTCTCCATGACTCATCCACACGATGAATTGCTTCGGCAATTCATTTGAAATTTGAAATTTGAAATTTGAAATTTTCAATGATGCTGGACCGTATTCTTTCCTCCCTGATACAACTTTACCTCCCAATAAATGCGCTGTTAATTGCAAACCATAGCAAATCCCAAGAATCGGAATGCCAAGGTCAAAAATTCTTTTGTCAATACTTGGTGCACCTTTTTCGTAAACCGATGCTGGCCCGCCAGAAAAGACAATGCCTTTAGGATTTTCCTTTTTTGCCTTCCTATAAGCATCTTCTGGTAAGACTGTTTTTGTCTCAACGCCAAATCCTCTAATGCGCCGACCTATAAGATGAGCAGT